>NZ_KQ970235.1:132081-136444 GCF_001579025.1 Streptococcus oralis | reverse complement strand
GGGGTCGTCTTGCTTTTTTAGTATCTGATTATTTAATCACTTGTTGCGTTTTAGCATAGTTAGCCTCTACCGCTTCTTTTTCAGATTTCCACCAGTCTTGGTTGTCTGTATACCATTTGATGGTCTCTTTGAGGCCTGCTTTAAAGTTGGTAAACTCTGGCTTCCACCCTAGTTCATCACGAAGCTTGCTAGCGTCGATAGCATAACGAAGGTCATGACCAGCTCGGTCCGTCACATGGTCATAAGCATCAGCTGGTTGGCCCATTTCCTTGAGAATGAGTTCCAGGACTTCCTTATTGTTCTTCTCACCATCCGCACCAATCAAGTAGGTTTCCCCGATTTGACCTTTGGTTAGAATCGTCCAAACACCTGATGAATGGTCATTGGTGTGAATCCAGTCACGGACATTCTTACCTTCACCATAGAGTTTTGGCTTGATACCACTCAAGATATTGGTGATTTGGCGCGGAATAAACTTCTCGATATGTTGGTAAGGACCATAGTTGTTTGAACAATTGGAAATAGTCGCTTTAACACCAAATGAGCGAACCCAAGCTTTGACAATCAGGTCTGAAGCCGCCTTGGTTGATGAGTATGGCGAGCTGGGATTGTACTTGGTTTCAGCTGTAAACTTCTCACCTGGACCTTCTCCATGACCTGGCAAATCTTCACGCAGAGGCAGGTCCCCATAGACTTCATCAGTTGACACATGGTGGAAGCGAAGGTCGTATTTACGTGCTGCTTCCAAAAGAGTGTAGGTCCCGATGAAGTTGGTATGGATAAAGGGACTCGGATCATTGAGCGAGTTGTCATTGTGACTTTCTGCCGCATAATGAACGATAGCATCCGCTTCAGCTGCCAGCTTGTCTACCAAGACTGCATCAGCAATATCTCCAACAACCAACTCAACACGATCACCTATAATTTCTTCAATATTGGCACGATTACCCGCATAAGTCAGCTTGTCCAGTACTGTCACATGGACGTCTGGAAAGTTATTATAAACATAATGAACAAAGTTAGAACCGATAAAACCAGCCCCACCTGTCACGATGATATTTTTGTATTCAGTCATTTTTATTCCCTAATTTTTTTACAAATCTTCTTTTCTCAGAGGTTTGACATCCTTAAGTAGGGGATGATGTTTATCAGCTTCTGAGACTTCTGCTGCTTCTAGGTTTTCCCACTCGATTCCCAAGGCTGGGTCTGCATAGTTGACAAAGGCATATTTAGGCTTGAGCTCAAGTGCCCAGTAGTCATTGACCAGATAGCTATAAGCAACTGTATCCGAGAGTACTTGGAAACCATTGGCTACGCCACGAGGGACAAAGATTCCCTTACTTGCATCAATCTCTGTCTGATAAACATTTCCAAAAGTCTCACCTTCACGTAGGTCAACCCAAGAACCCAGAACTTTCCCATCATCTGCTACTGAGATATACTTGTCCCAAGGTTCGGCATGGAGGCCTCGGAGAACATTTTTACGAGAAAAGCTGACGTTGTTTTGCAGTTTCCCTTCAGCAAAGAAGCTTTCAGGGAAGCCAAGTGGTAGCATCTTTTCTTTCTGGAAATTTTCCTTAAACCAGCCACGATTGTCACCATGAACCGGAATGTCAAACTCTAACAAACCTGGAATGGCATCAATCTTGTGCACTGCAAGTGTTTTGCCGAAAAAATTATCTGTCATCTATATTTCTCCAATCAAACGGAGCAAGTATTGCCCGTATTCATTCTTCTTGAGAGGTTGCGCCAATTCCAGTACATCTTCACGGCTGATATAACCCATTCGATAGGCAATTTCTTCCAGATTTGCAACCTGAAGATTTTGCATTCTTTGAACCGTTTCGATATATTGGGAAGCCTCTAACAAGCTCTCGTGTGTCCCAGTATCCAACCAAGCAAAACCACGGCCCATCACCTCAACATACAAATCCCCACGCTTCAAATAAGCATTGTTGACATCTGTGATTTCCAACTCGCCACGAGCACTCGGTTTGATCTGTTTGGCAATCTCCACAACATCATTATCATAGAAATAAAGACCTGTCACTGCATAGTTGGATCGAGGATTCTCCGGTTTTTCTTCTATGGAAATAGCATTCATGTCTTCATCAAACTCGACCACACCAAAACGCTCTGGATCCTTCACTTGGTAGCCAAAAACAGTCGCACCCTTCTCTTTCTTGGCTGCCTTTTGAAGCATTTTGCTCAAACCAGGTCCATGATAGATATTATCGCCTAAAATCAAGGCAACACTATCGTCACCAATAAATTCTTCACCAATAAGAAAAGCCTGAGCAAGTCCGTCGGGACTAGGCTGTTCCGCATAGGAAAGCTTGATCCCAAATTCGGAACCATCCAAGAGCAGGTCCTTAAAACGGGGCAAATCCTGTGGTGTTGAGATGATCAAAATGTCCTTAATCCCTGCCAACATCAAGGTTGACAAAGGATAGTAAATCATGGGTTTATCATAAACCGGCATCAGCTGTTTTGACGCAGCTCGAGTAAGTGGGTACAGGCGCGTTCCCGAACCACCCGCAAGAATAATACCTTTCATAATGAAGTAACCTTTCTAACGAACTGATTAATGAGTAGCTTCAAATTCTTACTTCAATTTAGAAATAGCCGATTTCAGATAATCACCATTTCGAAGCGCTACTCCTACTTGTCTGGCATTAGCCGACAGTGCCATGTAATCTTGATCAGTCAAATCGTCTAGTGCCTTTTGGAGGTCATGTAAAGAATCAACTGCTACCCCACACTGTTTGTCCAGTATAAAGTGGGACAGAGCCGATTCCTTCCACACTACTAGTGGGAAACCTGACGCCAAATAAAGAGAAGCCTTGTGCGAGTTGTTAAAGCGTAGATAGTTTCCGTAAGAACCTTGGCAGGTTTCTGAGCTGTCTCCGTCCCAGACCAAACCAAAACTACCTTCAAGAGCAGCGGGGAGGTCATCTGGCATAAAGGAACCAAAGTAGCTAGTGTTTTTCAATGCACGACTTTCATCGTAGCCCACCCCATACAAGTTATAGGCGGGCTGGTCTGGCAAGTTATAAAGATAACCTGACTTTGCAGGGTTCAAATTTCCAGCTACAATAATAGGCTGGTCTTTTTGGAGATTTGGTTTTTCAGCAAAGTTTGGAATCAGATAGTCAAAAATCTCCAAGCTAACCATTTTATCTGCTGGCACTCCTTGACCTACCAGAACTTTCTTCATGATATCGTTATGAACGATAATGCCATCCACTGACATCAAGGCTTTCTTTTCCTGGAAGTAATTGCGCACTTTATGACGAAATTTCACTTCTGAACCTGCTGCATGACGCAAGGTTTCAATATCATGGATCAACAGATAGAATTTTGCTCCTCTTTTTTGCGCCTGCTTGATGAGTTGTGAGATGAAAAATGTATGGTGGATAATAGGGAACTGAATCACCAATTCATCTCCAGCTCCCAACTGATCAAACACAGACTTGGTCGCACGATATTTGTGTTGTTGAGCTTTAAAGAAATTCATCTTATACCAATTCTCAACCTTGAGCTCCAAGCCCTCATAGCCCTCTGAGATTAGAATAGCTTCCACGTCATTTCGCGCCTTACTCCCTGCATTCTTTTCGTGTGCATTATGCAGAAATGAATCCTTCAGATAATATTTCACCTTTTCTCCCCTTTATCTGTGATGTTCTTAGATGCTCCCTAGTTCTTCTTCTACCACATCCAATGCACGTTCAACAGTCACATGCATATCATAGTATTTATAATCTGCCAAGCGACCACAGAAGATCACGCGTCCATTTTTCTCAGCTTCTGCTAGATACTGCTCATAAATAGCATTGTTTTTGGCATCATTGATTGGATAGTAAGGTTCATCTCCTCTTTTCCAATCTGCTGGATATTCTCGAGTAATAACCGTCTTGTCCTGAGTCCCAAACTCAAAATGTTTGTGTTCGATGATACGCGTATAAGGAATATCACGTTCAGTATAGTTGACTACAGCATTTCCTTGATGATTTTCTTGGTCCAGAATCTCATGCTCAAAACGGAGACTACGATACTCAAGTTCACCAAACTTGTAGTCAAAGAACTGATCAATCATCCCCGTGAAAACAATCTTATTCGCTGAAGCCTCCAAGTTCTCACGATCAGCAAAGAAATCTGTATTAAGCTCTACTTCGATTCCTTCCAACAACTTTTCGATGATGACATTGTAACCACCAATTGGAATCCCTTGGTAACGGTCATTGAAATAATTGTTATCATAGGTCAATCGAACAGGTAAACGCTTGATGATAAAGGGTGGTAGTTCAGTAGCAGAACGCCCCCATTGCTTTTCGGTGTAGCCCTTGATTAGCTTTTCATAAAC
>NZ_KQ970235.1:110593-131707 GCF_001579025.1 Streptococcus oralis | reverse complement strand
GCATGTGCGTCGTCTGCTCAGCTAATTTTCGTCCTTGACTTCGTTGGGGTGTCTTTCGTCCCCCACAAAGCATAGAAAGTATTCATATTGAAAGGCAGATTGTAGAGATGCCCCTGATAGTTTGCAATTGGTGAATTGATGTAATTGTTAAACTCCGCAAACTGATTGACATAATCCCAGACCTTTTTATTGGATGTATGGAAGATGTGAGCCCCATACTTGTGGACATTGATTCCTTCAATAGATTGGCAATAGATATTCCCACCAATGTGTTCTCGTTTATCAATCACCTTCACCTTCTTGCCACGTTTGTTAGCTTCGTAGGCAAAGATTGCACCTGACAAGCCAGCACCGACAATCAAATAATCGTACATTTTTTCTCCTTTTTACAATTTGACAATTCGATTGAAATATGGGATTCTCATTAATATTCCAATGACAATAAAACTAATACTCAAAGTAAATATAGCAAACCATAAATATGCACCTGCAAAACTGAAATCAATTAGTTTTTCCAAAATTTTCATAACATAGGTATGTATTATAAAAACACCCATCGTTTGATTAGAGAGAGAAACAATCCATTTGCTCCCATTTTCATGCAAAGACAGTGAAAATATGGTCAGGAAAATTCCTAAGCTTGTAAATTTCACGAATAGAATATCATAAAAATATTCAGCAAAAAGATTATGGTAAGTATTCTTTGCTAAGAAAAACAATATAATTGGCGATATCAATACTAAGAGTATGCTAACTATTTTCATCCAATTTTTAAATCTATATTTGAGGTTATCTACATTGAATTGCGCTATATAACCACCTAAAAGATAATAGAAAAACCAAGTCCATAATCTAAAAGTTTGCATAACATGAATTTGTATAGGCATCTGAAGGAAAATATTTGCTAATTCAACTATAAACCCAATTGCCACCAATAAAGATAGAATATATACATATTTTCTTTTTGAATTTATAACTGTTTTCAAAACAGGCAAACATAAATAAATAAGAATCAGCGAACCAAAAAACCAAAACTGAAAGAAATACCCTTTTTGTAACAGAGAGCCTACAATTTTTTTAATTGGATTAACCGCAAAGTCTCTTTTAAAGAGCCAAACGATAATGTTCCATGATGACACTGTTATTAGGATCCAATTGACTTTTTGAAGTATGTAAGGATAAGTTATTTCCCTTTTGCCTAACAATAAATAACCATTGACCATAAAAAACAAGGGAATGGAGTAGGTACCTAAATAATATAAATATGCCAAAAGATTCCATGAACCTGTCTCTTTAAATCCGCCCATTGTTGTATGGAGTAAAACGACCCCAATACACGCAAGCACTTTTAATAAATCTAGGCTGATATTCCGATTTTTTTGCATTCTAGTTTTTCCTAATAATTTGTTTTAATTCTTTTACATCTACCACTTTCAAAGATAGAATTGCAAAAAGATAAATGATTCCACCAAGCACTGCAAATACTAAAACATTTATGGCTGGTGAAAAATGTATAACTGTTTTTAAACCTAGTAAGATACCATACATGATGGCTGATGCTAGAGCAATTTTAGTCATCGACCCCAAAACATGAACTTCTTTTAAGTATACTCGGGTAAAGTACAATTGAATACACCAAACCAGTGCTTCTGTCAGAACAGATACAATCGCTGCTCCGATATACCCAAGTTTAGGAAGGAATAGTAAGTTCAAACCTACACTAATAATTGCGGGAGCTGTTGTTGAAATCATGAATTCTTTATTTTGATTGTGAGGTATCAGTATCTGAATTCCCATGATATTGGTCCAACCGATAAAGAACATACGGAAGATCATAATGGCAATTGCATAACGTGCATCCTGAAAATCCTGCCCAAGGAAAAAGTTAACAAAATCATCGTTGACGATTAAAATTCCTGCCATCATTGGGAAAATAACTAGATTATAAATGAGAAAGGACATCTCATGCATTTTGTTAACCGCTTTATGATCACCTGTCGCTAACAAATTCGCGACACGAGGCAACATAACGCTTCCCAAGGAAGTTACCAAGGTCAGAAGGATATTTACTAATTTTAAGGCCTGGTCATAAATCCCTACATCTTTTGTAGAAGCTAAGGCTCCAAGCATGGTACGATCCAGCGTAATGTACAAAGAAATAGCTACTTGAGGAAGGAATAATAATATGACTGGCTTTAAATGATACCTAGCAAATTCTATGCTAAAATGAGAACTACCGATAAACTCCCGAGCAGGTACCCACATACTTAGTTGCCCCAAAAGTTCAAATATGGTTAGCAAAAAAACATAGAGATATAGGTCATTTGCAGATTTGACAAAGAAGAAGATGGAAATGACTCCAACAAGCTTGACCGTGATATTTCGAACAGTAATCTTTCGAAAATCTTCTAGACCTTGAAAGAGCCAGGAAATATCTAAACCTTTTGAAACTAAACTCAAACCAAGAATGTAGGCTACTGGGTTTTTCATAGAGGGAAGGGTCAGACAAAGAAGAGCATATAAGGAAAGAGAAAGAACTGTTGCCCCTAATTGCAGAGAGTAGATTCCCCAAAAGTTTTTTTGAATTTCCTTGCGATTCCCTGAAATGACCTTAGTACCATAGTTAGCAACTCCTAGCGTCGCTAAGAGAATAAAGTAGGTGACAATGGAATTAAAGTATCCATACGTCCCTAAATCATCCGAAGAAAAGACCCGTGTTACATAGGGAGTCGTAATAATCGGAAGTATAATTACCAATAATTGATAAGAAAGATTGTAGGCGTAGTTTTTAAGCACTTTCATAAATATAGAAAAATTTGCCTTCCTGTTAAATTTTCGTTTAATCTTCTTTATTCAATTTCATTATCTGAATTCATGATAAATAAACGACTGATAAATAAGATCAATGGAGAATATCGAAGAACTAACATTTGAGGATCAAACATGCCATGGATAATCATGATACCTAAACAGGCAAGTACGATATCTTTTCGAATGGTTACGAAATATTTCATAACTCTAGTAAGAGTCATCAACATGAAGGCACTGACGATTAAGCCATCAATAACCAACAACTGCACAAACGAGCTATCTATGAAATTATAATTACTAGTAAAATTCCCGAAAATATCTAAGTGTGTGAATTTAATATGTTGTCCTAACCAAGATACTCCAAAATTGCGGAAGCCCTCTACACTTAACCGTAGCCGATTATGTGTAAATTGATCTACAAAATGGAATAAATTCCCAGATGAATAAAAACAGAAATATAAGGTAATGATTAAAGCCAAAATAAAACCATATTTTGCGATTGTTTTCATCCAGAAGTGTCCAATAATAAAGTCTTTTTTTATGATTTTCAGACTAAACAACGCATATGTAAGTATTAAAATACTTAAATAAAATGGACTGGTTGTCGAAGTTTGTTGGTACATATAAATCGTAGCCGACAGTAAGACCAGTAATTCCATGTAAGAAATTTTTTTACCTCGAAACATTAGATAACTACACAATGCAAAAAATAATCTTTGTGAAGCAAACGAAACATAATTAAACCCTAGACTAAAACGATATCCGCTATCTGCACGCATGATCATATTCGAAATCACGCCCATGTTGCTAGCAAAAATCGTCAAAACAAGGACTAGAAATGTGGCAAAAGAGAAAGTTCCTAATAACTTTCTGAAATCTATATCTCTAGCAGAAAAAACAAGTAAAAGAACATTTAAATCAAGTAACCCCTCTCGATTTTTTGCAACTATAAACATAGAAATAATGAACAATAGTGCTATTAACAGTTGTTCCCAATGAAATCTAAAGTGATACAAGGTTCCTGGAAGATTCACCAACTCTTTTATCAAAATCATAGCAATTGTGAAATAGAGGAGGATCCTATACAATGATAAAAAGCCCTCCAATCTAATAAAATAAGTAGTTGTGACTAATGATGTGACAACAACCCATATAAATAAGGTGATTAAATAAATTTTTTCTGATATAGTACGATTGTTCATCACAATAGTCATCCAACCCTTTCAATCATTTAATTAAAAATATTTAAAACTTTACAACTCTCTATTATCAAATATCAAAGAATAGAACATACCCATTTGATTAAAATCTGTATTTCTTTAGAAAAATCACCGTACGATATATTCTATAATTAAGTAAGAATCTAACGAAAAGATTGATAAAAGGAGTATTTTTTTGTCAAAATAACCATCTCTTTGTTTACACACAATTTTTCAAAATATTGGTCTTTCAAAAGAAGAGGTGTTTTTTGAACTGAAATATTTTGAATATTACTCATTAGAATACGAGTTTTATTTGATCAACAAATTGTTCATCATGAATGCCCCATATTGACATCAGCTGGTCAACTTTTTCTAATTTTTCCAGTTGATATTTCATCTGAGCTTCTTACATTCAGTCGTTTATTTCTTCCACTTTTTAAAGTGAAAGTAGAGGCGTGGATACCTACTAATCAAAATATAGAGAATCTTACGTTTCTTACTAACTCTAGCATTCTTCAAGACAAGAGGCAAATAGGGTCTCGTCTTCTCCTGAAGACGCTTGAACTCTGCTGGATTTCCATCCTGAATCATGGTAAAAATAAGAAGGCTTCCTGTAAAGAAGCGTGAAATGATGGCTTCTTGGAGTTCTGAACTCTCAGGATAGGTTGCATTCACAACCTCTTTTAAATGATCAATTGCTTCGTAAAACTCGTATTGTTTTGGCGTGAAAGCTGAGGCAGTGATGCTACCTGGTCTATGGTAATAATGGTAAATCGGAAGATGGTACAAAGCCACGTATTGGGCTTGATTGAGATGCTCACTGATTACATAGAGATCTTCGTAGATACGCCCCTTGGGGAAGGGGATTTTCTCAAGAAGTTCTTTCCGATAGAGTTTCCCACAAGCAGAGACCGTCACAAGGTCTCCGTAGAGCATTTCCGTCAGAGCCTTTGCCTTGTCATAGACCTTAACTTGATCTAGATCAAGCTGATCCAAGTGGAAGTTCTGATAACGATGATAGTGAGCTGTTGGCTCTACTTTACCACTAACCATATCTGCTTGGGTACGATCTTGTAGCTCTGCTAGCAATTCCAAGGCGCAAGGTTCCAAATAGTCGTCTGGATCTAGGAAAGTAATCCAGTCACCATTGGCTTTCAAGACCCCATAGTTCCGAGCATCAGACAAGCCACCGTTGACCTTGTGGTAGCTAGTCACCCAATCATATTGCTGGGCATACTGGTCACATAAGAGTCCTGAGCCATCACTCGAACCGTCATCAATCAAGAGGACTTCCATATCCTTGTAGGTCTGATGTTCCAAACTCTCCATGGCATAATGAAGGTAGTCCTCCACATTGTAAACAGGCACAATTACCGAAATCATATTTTCTTTTCTTTCTCTTACTTAGTTTTACAGTTTAAATCTCAAATGAGCTTCTATCTGGAAGCAGTTGATCCATAGCCTTGATAAAGTCTGTCATCACTTGCTCCTCGTCTTGAATGTTAAATCCATCATTGATACACATAATTTGGTATCTACCAGAATTTAGTATCTTCCAAAAATCTGGTCCGGCATTATCCAAAGAAAATAGTCCTCCCAACTTAGGATTTCCGATAGCGTATTTACCACTGGCAATCTGCCAATACTTAAAGAGCCAAACATTGGTATCAGAAGGATTTCTAAAGCGACTAGCCGAGGTTCTTTCCAAGACAGCTTTTTCCTTTTCCCATACCAAGTTCATCGTTGATCTTAGTAGAGGATAGGGCAGATGACTCTCCCAGAAACCACAGATAAACTGACTATTTCTGTATAGTAGCGACTTAACGATACTTTTTAATCCCTGCTTTGGATCAAAGAATTGGCCATTCTTCAAAATTTCATTTCGACTGAAATAGCTAGTGACAATCTCCATGTCATTTATCTGAAAATTCCCCGTTCCATATCGCTCAGGAATAATCGGTGAAAGAGCCGTATTATATTTGGGTAAACCATCCTCTGAGAAAAAATCTGTCGGCTCGACTGGAGCTGTCAAATACATATCGTCATTAAAAAAAACAAAATGCTCTGAGAGACCAGGGATTCGATGGATATTACTTTCGATAGGATTGGCAGAAAAAACTGGCAGGTAGTCATTACAGATAATCTCTGTATGATCTACCAACACCAATTTTTCACTATTTATATCTAACCAGCTTGGCTTTTGCTGGTCAGTCACGAGGTAGACCTTATTAACCCAAGGAGCAAATTTTTCAACTCCTCTAAACCAATATTTAAAGGTCCCCCATTCTCGGTAAGCCTTGACTGAATTCATACTCTGTTTAGAAGTATTAACCGATCCATCATAGCTTGATTTTTTTTCTTGCCACACAGGATCATTCCCATCAACCCAAGTAACAACAAAATCTATTTTATTCATAACTAATCTTTTCTATCTGTTTTATACAACTCCGAAAAGTTCTTGATGTAACTCTCCAAAGAAAACAGCTCTTTTTGTCTCTGATATCCTACTCGCCCAAATTTTTCTCTTTTTTCAGAACTATCTAGTAAGAGAGAAATGGCATTAGAAAGTTCTTGAGGACGATTTGGTTTGACTAAGCAACCACTTTTGTCATCTACTACCATTTCAGCTATTCCCCCATTGTTATAACCAACAACTGGTTTTGAACAAGCCATGGCTTCTAGGACTACTGTAGGTAGGGAATCAGGTTTTATACTTGGTAAGACAAAGATATCAAACATATTATAAAGTTCAGAAGTCTTATCGTAGTAATCAATACGATGAATTTGTGACACAACAGATGAAGAAGCTATTCTCTTATCTAGTTCTTCTAAGCGCCATTCTTCACCAGGAAAAACACCTCCAGCTAGGAAAGCCACCGCTTGCTCATTCTTTTCCAAAAGTGGCTCGACTGCTTCTATGAAATCATTTTGTCCTTTGATAGCATTGACCCGACCAATCATGCCAATCACAAGTGCATCTTGCGCAATGTCAAATTTTTCACGAATAGAAGACGCATCCATTGGATAATAGACAGCATTATCGACACCGTTATAAATCACTTCCACTTGGCTATCTTTGATAAAGGGAGACTGCTTGATATGATTAGCGACCGCTTGGGACACCGTCACAATCTTGTCTGCATATCGTCCCATGAGCATATTGATAAAGTCAGAAATAGCTTTGGGTTTGACGATAATCTCATGAACATGCCAAATCAAAGGCAGCTTGAGCTTGCGTTTCAAATAGATGCCCTCCAAAACAGCCGCTGTATTATTGTGAACCATATCTATACTGTGTTCTCGAGCATAGAGGGCGATTTGCTTAGCATAGAAATTATAAGAGCGAATATAGTCGGCAATGCCCTTAGGATTAAAGTATTTTCTACGTAAAATCGGATAATCCAACACACTGACCTGAGCCCCAACTTGGCGCAAAGCCTCGACTAAAACACCGTCATTTGGCAGGATGACGTGAGCTTCAAATTCTTTGGAATCCAATCCTTTGATCAATTCCAATAAAACCTTATCTGCTCCATACATTTCTGCACCTGCATGCAAGTATAAAATCCGTTTCATTCCCTATCCTTTAAACACTTCTTCATAATCTGACACAATCTTTTCCCATGTGAAAGCTGAGATAATTCTTTGGCTTGACTTGAAATCCAAGTCAGCTATCACTACCTGATCAAATCCCTCTACTTCCTCAATGACGCGTGCCAACTCATCTTTTTTCCAATAAATAGCCCCGTCTTCACCAACCTCACGGTTAAAGCCAACATCTAGCAACAAATTCAGTTTTGTAGATGCTAGAGCTTCCAGTAGAGAAGGGTTGGTCCCTCCAACCTCATGCCCATGGAAATAGGCAAAAGCATTTTCACGAATGTACTTAAGCAATTCTTGGTCATAGACCGTACCGACAAATTTGACCCTAGGATCTTTGTCAAAACCAGTATCTTGTAACAACTGGTCGTAAAATTTATTCTGCTCGACATTTGTAATGAGGACAAAGTCCTTCTTAGACTTGGACTTGATAAATTCACGAATCATGGTTTCGTAGTTGTTTTCAGGAACGAATCGCCCCACCACTAGATAATAACCATTTTCGCTAACACCTTTTTCCTGATACCAGTTCCGAACCTTGGTATCTTCTGCCTTCAGGCTTGAAGGAGCAGTGTCTGTCCCATAGGCAATATAGGTGGTCTTTGGTTGATACTGTTTATAGTCCTCTTTGATATATTTTTCAATATTTTTGCTATCACATACCAATAAATCAGCATGCTTGACCATGAGTTGCTCTGAGAATTTCCAGTACTTACGAACTGGCAGGCTCCATTTTGCTCGTAGCCATTCATGACCATCTGGATTTACCAGCAACCGACCACCAATCGCACGAATCTTTTTCTTAAGTCCAGAAATAAAGGGCCCGATGCGACAAGCTAAAATGTAAAAAATCGGAGCCTCGTCCTTGTTTTCCTTAGCCAATTCAATAGCCTTATTGACCGCTGCAATATCGTAAGCGATAGCACGAGCCGGGCCAATATTAGGAACATCAATGTTGAAACAAATGGCCCCATTATGCTCAAACTGGTCATCCGTGATGCCAGATTTAGCTGAATTTTCACGCATACAAGCAACATAGTATTGTATGTTGCTGTCTTTTTGATATTCGGTTAATTTTTCAACAAAGGTTTCAAATCCTCCATACTTGGCAGGAATCCCCTTTGAACCAATGATATAAACTGACTGTTTCATCTCTCTCCTAACAGGACCGAGGGGCAGGAATTACTTCGCCCCATCTCTCATAAATACAACTTTAACGGTCTTCAATAAAATTTCAATATCTTTCCAGATGGTCCAATCATCAATATAAGCTACGTCCAGTTTGACAACATCTTCAAAGTCCGTGATTTTACTACGACCACTTACCTGCCATAGGCCAGTAATTCCAGGTTTAAAACTGAGACGGCGTTTCTGTTCAGGAGTATATTTCTCGTACTCATCCACTGTTGGAGGACGGGTACCCACCAGACTCATATCTCCCATTAAAACATTCCAAAACTGAGGGAGTTCATCTAGACTAGTCTTACGGATAAAGCGACCAATTGGTGTGATACGAGGATCATCATCGACTTTAAACATACCACCTTGCATGGTATTTTGAGCCAAAAGTTCTTGTTTGCGCTTCTCGGCATTCACGCACATAGATCTAAATTTATAGAAAGTGAAATGTCGACCATTTTTTCCAATACGAGTTTGAGAAAAAATCGCTGGCCCACCATCTTGTCTGATCATCGGAACCAAAACAATACTCACCAAACCACAAATAATCAATCCGACAATCGCACCACAAATATCAATGATCCGTTTAGCGACCACATGACTATGTTTATAAAATTTTGTTGAAAAAGTTACGACATTCAAACCTGCCATTTCACGAATTTTTTTATCACTACCTAAATTATCGTTAAAAGCATTGAGATTGACTGTCACATCAATTCCCATTGTCTCAAAAAGTGAGATAAACTCCCCGATGTCATACTCTTCACTTGGTAGATTGATAAAGACCTCATCGACAACTTCATGAGTAGCAAAGTCTAAGATGTTCTCAGCAGGTACAACGGTTAAGGTTTGATGCTGAAAATCAGGCCGGTCTAAAACACTGACCGCCACCAAATTCCAAAAAATTTCTCCCGACTCTATCAGCCTATCGATGACTTTTTCAACCCTAGAGGTCGCTGTTATCAAGAATATCTTCTTACTCCCCTTGAGATTTGGAAAGATGCGTTTTCTATAGCGTTTAATGCACAGATTCAACAAATACAACAGAATAGAGTGTATTGTCAAAAAATAAATCATCCCTCGTCTAGAGATACTAAAACGATCTTCTAAGAAAAAATTCGAAATACTGATAGCTAAAGCAAAGAACACGATATACTTTGTAGTGTTGATAAACTCTGCTAAATAGCCTCTTTTAAAAAAATCATGCCCATAATCACTGATATAAAACACAAAAAAATGAAGAATGAACAAGATAATAACAGAAGTATTTACAATCTCTGTTTCCTTTACAAAACTAAGTAAATATGCTAATAAAATGACAAGAAAACTCTGGATTGCCGCCAAAGTAATCTTCAATCCCTTTTCTTCCATAATATCTTCCCTAAACTATTTATTATTTTTTGCCATAATTCCCATAGTTTCCATATGCTCCATAGGAGCCATATTTTTCAACTGAAGTATTGAGTTTATTAAGCACAATTCCTAAGAATGGTTTTCCTGTTTGTTCGAGTTGTTCTTTAGCTTTTTGGACATCACGACGATTTGTTTCACCAGCAGCAGTTACCAAAACAGAAGCATCACATTTTTGAGTGACGATAGCTGCATCGATGACAACTCCGATTGGCGCTGTATCCACAATGATGTAATCAAAGTACTTACGCAAGGTATCAAGCATGGTTGCAAAATTTTCACTTTGTAGCAAGGCTGTTGGGTTGGGTGATATAGAACCCGCTTGAATAACAAACAAGTTTTCAACATTGGTGTCACATAGCCCTTGTGATAGATCTGTCGTCCCAGATAAGAACTCTGTTAGTCCTGTAATCTTCTCACGTGATTTAAAAACACCTGACATGACAGAATTACGAATATCGGCATCAATTAAAAGTGTCTTATAGCCCGCACGCGCAAAGGCCCAAGCAATATTTGTAGAAGTAGTTGACTTCCCTTCACCCGGTTTTACAGACGTGATCGCAATCACTCTCAAGTTATTCCCACTCAGTTGTATATTGGTACGAAGCGCATTATAATACTCTTCAGCTTTTCTCGCCAAATCTAATTTTTTTTGTGCAATTTCTAATGTTGGCATATCTCTCTCCTATCTTAATTTATCCAAGTTTGGAACAACTCCTAAGAGTGCGATCTGCAAAACATCTTCGATATCTTCTGGACGTTTTACTCGTGTATCCAAGAGTTCAACTAGGAGAACAGTGACAACCATTATAACCGCTCCAGCAAGAAGTCCAACCATGGTATTGCGACGAATGTTTGGTGAAGATGGTGATGTTGCAGGACGTGCTTCTTCAAGCGTTGTAACATCTGAAACTCGCGTAACACTGATGATTTTTTGAGCCGCAACCTCTCTCAAAGAGTTGGCGATACGGCTAGCTTCCTCAGGTGCACGGTCTGTAACAGAAATCGATACAATACGCGTATCCACTGGAACTGTTACCTTGATTTTACTAGCTAGACCTTTTGGAGGGAGATCCAATTTCAAATCAGTCGCAACCTTCTCTAAAACGTCTTGCGAGAGAATGATTTCGCGATAGTCTTTTACCAAGTAAGATCCCGCTTGCAAGTCTTGGTTAGTCAAACCAGGCTTATCTCCCTGATTACGGTTGACCACATAAATGCGGGTAGTACTAGTGAACTCTGGTTTTACAATAAAACTACTGTAGGCAAATGCTACTGCTCCTGTCACGAATGCTACCAATACAATCAGCAATTTTCGTTTCCATAGAATTTTTAACAAGTGGAATACATCAATTTCCATCATATTTTGTTCTTTCATTTTTTCTCCTAAATTAGTTGATCCATTATGATTTTTCTTGGGTTCTCTTTAAAGAGTTCCTTGGCCTTGTTTTCACCGTATTTTTTGGCAATGATATCATAGGCTTCCTCCATATGAGGAGGTCTGTGATCCAAGTTGTGCATATCACTTGCTATCACGTGAACCAGATCTCGTTCCAAGAAATACTGGGCTCTCTTTTTCATGAATTTATAAGTTTCTCCGAAGAGTTTAGGTTTCAAGACATGAGAACTATTGACTTGAGTATAACATCCCATGTCAATCAGCTCTTGCACGCGCTTTTCATTATTTTCTAAAGCATCATAGCGTTCAATGTGGGCAATGACAGGCGTAATACCCAGCATTAGAATATCACTCAGTCCCTTATGCATATCTCGATAGGGTGTATTCATGCTAAATTCAATCAAAGCATAGCGACTATCGTTGAGCGTGGGGATTAATTTCTTTTCCAACTTCTCAACAACATCCGGCGTATAGTAGATTTCTGCTCCATAGGCAATGATTAAGTCATCCGCAACTTCCTTAGCCATTTCTCGCACCTTCAAAAAGTTAGTTGCGATTTTTTCTTCAGGAGTTTCGAACATCCCTTTTCGTCTATGCGAAGTTGAAACGATTGTTCTCACTCCTTGACTATAGGCCTCTCTAAGAAGTTTTTTACTTTCCTCTATCGACTTTGGACCATCATCCACATCGAAAACGATGTGCGAATGGATATCTATCATGCTACTTGCCCTCCATCACATCATTGATAGCAGCTTTGGCGGCAGCCAAGCTACTTTCATCGATTTCCATCATGTAGAGGTTACTATCTGGCATAGCGTATGAAGGAAGATCCGTACGTCCAGTTCCCTTCAAGTCTTGAGAGTTGACTTTGTAGTTCCCGCCACTCTCCAATTGAGTATTGACTAGATCCATCATGGTTTCCAAAGGCATGTTGGTCTGAAGAGAATCTTGCAATCCTTGGATGATATTGTCATAGTTCTTCAAAGC
Organism: Streptococcus oralis; assembly: GCF_001579025.1. Taxonomy (GTDB): domain Bacteria; phylum Bacillota; class Bacilli; order Lactobacillales; family Streptococcaceae; genus Streptococcus; species Streptococcus oralis_X. Next base: position 119,119 of record NZ_KQ970235.1, on the reverse strand, counting down.
CTCAGTTGACGTCAACTTCTGAATAACAGCTACAATAACCTTTTGTTGGTTCCGACCACGGTCACGATCTCCATCTGCTAGAGAGTAGCGCTCACGAACAAAACCAAGAGCCTGCTCAGAGTCTAGATGGACATTCCCAACAGGGAAATGGTACTTGCCATGCAAAGAAGTGAAATCCTGATCATTATAGACATCAACGCCACCTAGAAGGTCAATCAACTTCAAGAAAGAGGTAAAGTTCAAGCGAACATAGTAGTTAATATCCACTCCATAGAGATTTTCCAAAGTATGAATCGACGAGTCCACTCCATAGATTCCAGCGTGGGTCAATTTATCCTTTTGATTATTTCCCCCATCCGCAATCGGAACATAGGAATCTCGAGGCGTTGTAGTCAGAAGGATTTTCTTGGTATCTCGGTTCACAGTCATCAAAATGTTTACATCTGAACGCGAAACTGAGCTGATTGGACCGTAGGTATCAATACCACTCACATAAATATTGAAAGCTTTATTCTTCGATACCTTAGGCGCAGCAACTTCTTTAATCAAATTTTTAGTGTATATTTTCTTGATTTTAGAAGCATAGTCAGGATACTCTGCTTCAATAATATTTTCAAAGACACTATTTAAGACGATTGCTTTCGTTTCACCAGAAAGCAGACTCTTATAAGCTGCTAGGTAAGAAGTCGCTTTCTCAACTGTCAAGTCCTTACTTTGGCTGGTCTTAATATCTGCTAACAACTTTTGAATATTGTCATTGTCTGTCTCTGTTGGCCCCGTAACCGTATCCAGTTGAGTCACATTATTGATCTCACTATCTTTCAAAACGACCACACTAATCGAATACTCTGAGTAATTTGACGTCGAATTGATATGATTGGTAAAACCGACAAACTGTTGCAAAGCATAGAGAGAAACTGAACTAACTAAGATGGCAAGCGTCAAAAAGAAGACCGTAAACTTCTCAGCTTTTTTATAAACAATCAGCAATAGTCCTACTAAAGCAGCTAATAAAACGAGAACTGCAGAAATAATATTCAGATATCTAAAGGCTAAAATGTTGTGTCTAAAAATCAAGAACAGCAAAAAACCACTCAACAGTAGATAAATGGTTAATAAGACTATGTTAATATTTCGTTTCATGTTGCCAGAACGAGTTCTCTTTGAACGTCTATTCATGTTAATCCCCTATACGTTAATAATTAGGATTATTATATCACATTTATGAAAGAAATTCCATTTATTCCCGTCATTCTCAGCGTTTTCATTCACTTCTGTGTTCTTTATTTGCTTTAAAATTATACTAACTTCATTTTTCATGACAAATTAAAAAGACAAGGGCAATTTATAGTGCCAGCTTGTCTTTCTTTTTTTATTTAACGTGGTTTTCAAACTCTTTTTGACTCTTTTCGATAGCTTTTTTACTTTCTTCTTCCCACTTAGCCTTGGCTTCATCAAATTGTTTCTTGGTAACAGGGTCTTTTTGTAATCTCATGTACTTATAATTATTTCCGTCACCCTTGATTCCCACTAGGGAGTAGGCACGTGTAAACGGAGTTACTTTGGTTACAGAGGCTGTACCACCATTTGACATAGCAGACATAACTAGAGAATTGTCAATCATCCAAGCTTGAGCTTCAGCGTATTTTTCATAACGCTTAGCGACATCTTTATTCTCAGCATCTGCTTTTTTCAGGAGTTGTGTATAGGTATCAAGCCCCAAACTCTTAATGAGCTCTTGGTCTTCCTTGGCATCAAGACCAAAAATCTTGAGATAGAAGCCAGTTTCAGCATTGAAGGGATCTAGATAAGTTGATGGATCCTGGTAATCACCAACCCAACCATCAAAGTTTAGGTCGTAGTCACGAGCTGCTGGATTTGGTGCTAAGAAAGCAACATTTCCAAAGTCATCTGTAGAAAGCTGTTGAACATCAATGACGATATTGTCAGAACCTAGTACTGTTTCAAGGGTTTGTTTAACCGAGTTCATCCCAGAAACCGCATTTTTATTCGTCTGATCAACAGGGACATCCAAATGGATTGGGAAAGTCACACCTTGGGCTTCCAATTCCTTTTTAGCTTCCGCAAATTTTGCTTGGGCCTTTTCCTTGTTGAAGTAGGCATCTTGAGCGTCTGCCAAATTGATACCTGACCACTCAGTTCCGTAGTTCACAAGCTTAGAAGCTGTTACTTCTCCAAAGGTCTTATCTCCCACCTGGACAAATGTTGGGGGAACCAGAGTATTACGAAGGGTTTTGCTCGCTGCTTCTTCACCGTTAGATTGAGCAGAGTAGGCTGTTCGATCAATACCAAAGTTGATAGCCTGACGGAAATTTTTATTTAAGATAGCTGTTTGAGCTGATTTCTTTTGTTCGTCCGTTGTTTTAGCGGTATGATTATAGGTTTTGCGGTTGACGTTAAAGTTAAAGTACCAAGATGTCTTGTCTTGTAAGCTATAGACGATATTGTCTTGGTATTTTTCTTTTGTCTTAGCATAATTCGAACTATTTGGATAGACTCCTGCAATCGAGTAAGCACCACTTTCAAAGTTTCGAATGGTCATCTCCTGATCTGACCCATCAAAGTAAGCTAACTTAACTTTTTCAATGGTTACTTTATCATGGTCATAATAGTGTGGATTCTTCACATATTCGATCGAAGATTTTGATGTGAAATCTTTTAACAGATATGGACCGTTATAAAGGATGCTGTCTGGTGTCAAGGTACCAAAGTCTTTATCTTTTGATTTCAAAAACTCTTCGTTGACTGGGAAAAGAATACTATTGGTTGTCTTAGAGTTCCAATAAGGTTCTGGTCGAGTCAAGGTGTACTCGACTGTGTAATCATCCAAGGCTTTGACACCAACAGTTGAAAAATCATTGGTCACACCCGTCACATAGTCATTCAATCCCTTGATTGAATTTTGAATCAGATCCATAGCTTGTCCCTTGTTGTCCGCGGCATATTTGATCCCAGTGACAAAATCCTGAGCTTTAACTGAAGCATATTCCTCACCATCAGCTGTATACCACTTGGCATCTTTTCTAAGCTTGTAGGTATAGGTCAAACCATCTGATGAAACAGACCAATCCTCCGCAAGAGCAGGTACGAGGTTCCCATAGCTGTCATTTTCTAACAAACCATCTACAAGATTGGTAATAACGGCAGTGTTATCTGCATAATAATCTAGAAGATAGTTAAAAGTTGTCGGATTCGCACTAAATGTTGATGAATAAGTGCTAGTATCTGTGTTGGACTGTCCACATGCAGAGAGCAAAATCCCTGTCGCTAAGACAAGACCTGTCCCGATTAGTCTTTTTTTCAGTTTGATCATCATTCACTCCTTTATGTCAGTTTTTATAACATAACCATATTTTATCAAATTTATTCAAAAATGTAAAGTTACTGCCTTTATGACAACTGGTGTCTCAAAACAAAAAAAGGGAGCACAGTTTCCTGCAACTTCCTTTTCTATTTATAGATTACTTGACGTGTTTTTCAAGTTCTTTTTGGTATTTAGCATTTGTCTCGATTTTTTCTTGTTGCCATTTCTTGAAGGCTTCTTCGTATTCTTTTGCAGTCACAACGTCATTTTGCAACTCCAAACCTTTGAACACAAATGGGTCTCCCTTGATTCCGACTTGAGAGTATGCTTTTGTGAATGGTACAGTTCGGCTAACAGTTGGAGAACCACCTGAAGAAGCAACTGGGATTAAAAGTGAACTATCCGATACCCAAGCTTGAGCTTTAGCATATTTTTCATAACGCTTATTAAGGTCGCTAGTTTCAGCTGCAGCATCATCCAAGAGTTTCTTGTATTCGTCCAGTCCAACTTGAGCCATCACTTCTGGATCTTTTCCGCGAGTGATCCCCAAGTGTTTAAGGGCTGAACCCTTCTTGGCATCAAGAATGTTGAGGTAGGTAGCTGGGTCTTGATAGTCTGGCCCCCAACCAGTTCCGTTCAAGTCATAGTCTTTTTGAGATGGAACCTTGGCTTGAGACGTAATGCTCATTTTCTCATTATCGGTCATTTGAAGGACATCGACAATGACATTTTCAGTACCAAGTGATGATTCGATAGACTGTTTGAGTGAGTTAGTTTGTTGAACCGCGATTACATCTGTTTGTTCAACCGGGATATCCAAATGGATTGGGAAGGTAACACCCTTGGCTTGCAATTCTTCCTTGGCTTTAGCAAAGGCTGCCTTAGCTTTTTCAGGACTGTAAATCGTATCCTTACCATCTGTAAGGGCTACATCTTTCCATTGGTCTCCATATGAAACGAGCTCTGCCTGCGCCAACTCTCCAAAGGTTTTTTCACCTACTTGAACGTAGTCATGAGGCACTAGGCTGTTACGGATAATCTTGTTCGCACCTTCTTCACCATTCAACTGAGCAGTGTATGAGTGACGGTCAAGGGCAAAGTTCAGCGCCTGACGGAAGTTCTTGTTGAGAAGAGCTTCTTTCGTTGATGTTTTTTGAGCTTCGTCTGTTTTGGCTGTTTTATTGTAAGATTGGCGGTTTACGTTAACAGTGAGGTAGTAGCTTGTCGCTTCTTGTGGACTGTAGACAATCTTATCGCCATACTCTTGTTTAGTTGACTCAAAGTTTGAGCTTGTTGGGAAGAGACGGGCTGTTGTATAAGCTCCTTGTGTAAAGCTACGAATCAAAGATTCTTGGTCTGATCCATCGTAGAAAGTTAGTTTAATATTGTCAATCTTGACATTGTCCTTATCCCAGTAGTTTGGATTCTTTTCATATTCAATGACTGATTTTGAAGTCAATGATTTCAAGAAATAAGGACCATTATATAGGATACCTGATGGGGTTGGTGCACCGTAGTCGCTCCCTTTAGAATTCAAAAATTCTTCATTAACTGGGAGCATGGTTGCAGTTGTGACCTTAGAGTTCCAGAAACTCTCTGGTTTGTTGAGCGTGTATTCTACCGTGTAATCATCAACAGCCTTAACTCCTACGGTAGAGAAATCATTGCTTTCACCACTAACATACTCTGCCAAACCTTTGATAGAATCCTGAATCAAAGAAAGACCATCTGATTTTCCGTCAGCAGCATGTTTAAGCCCAGTAACAAAGTCTTTGGCCTTAACTTCAGCGTATTCTTCTCCATCAGAAGTATACCATTTTACACCCTTACGAAGTTTGTAGGTGTAAGTCAAACCATCCTTTGAAACAGACCAGTCTTCTGCAAGTGATGGAATTAAGTTCCCATACTTATCATTTTCCAAAAGACCATCAACAACGTTTGCTATAACGTCAGAGGTTGAGCTCTTGCTCGTCACACTATAGTCCAGAGAAGATGGATCCATAGCGTAGACATAAGAGAAAGTCTTGGGAGCATCCGCTTTCTTTTCACTTTGCCCACAAGCAGTTAACAGTAGGGCTGCACTCAAAACAGCACCTGCTCCTAAGAGCCACTTTTTCGATTTCATAAGTAATCTCCTTAAAGATAGTGTTTTCACCATTATACCCTATTTTTTCATAAAAGCAAGGACTTTCGCCAGATTTTTTAGAAAATTCTAACAAATATTTTTTAAAGGGTTTTCTATATAATTTTTACCAAAAAGCAAAAAAAGTGAACAATTGTCCACTGGGAAAATCAAATTTTAACAGACACAACTGGAAATTATGAACAAAAAAACATCCAAGAAAACATTCTTGAATGTCCGTAAAGATTGATGACTCCATTAACCTTGTCAGTAGACTGAAAATAATGATATTATGGCCTCCTTATCTCAAATACTGCTGTATGAACCCACTCATTATGAATGTATAAGTCATTTTCTATCATTCTACTAAAGGTGAAGCCATTTTTTAAAAGCACCCTCTGAGAGGCCAGATTATCTCTTGCCGTTCCTGCAATGATTTTATTTAAACCATAAGTCGTAAAGGCCTTGTCTAAAACGAGTTTAACCGCTTCGCTGGCATAACCTAAATTGCTAACATTTTCCCCAATCCTATACCCAAGCTCTGCTGTTTTTCGATCATCCTCTAAAACACTTAAATTGATTCTTCCGACCATAACGCCTTGCGAATCTCTGATAAGATGCATGTAGACATCCCGATTCGTTTGTTCCGTTAACAATTCCCTCGTGATTTCTTTAAAACCTTCTAAATCAAAATAGTTAGCTGGTCTAGGAGGTAGATTTCGTTCAAAATACTCTCGATTTTCTTTTTCAAAAGAATAAACGTCTAGACTATTTTCTTCAGACAACAGCTCTAAACTAATCATTACAAAACATCCCTTCCCTTCTTAGGTAAAATATTGTGAGACTGGACTAGCCCTAGCAACTCCTACTCTAATTTTTGCAACAGCTTTACAACTTGACGATTATCAATCCTCACATAGTATACACCACTATCATTGACAAGTTTATCCTCTTTATACTTAGCAATTTTGACAGCATACAGACCTCTTGGTAGGGGTTGGTTGGCAAAAAATTCCTTCATGAGCGCTTCAAGCTCTTTAAGATAGTCATCATACAAGAGATCTCTTTTTTCCTTCGGAACGAAATATTGAAATTCAAATGTCGGTATAAAAATCTCTTTTTGGAAAAGATATTGAGCATCCATTGGATACATCCCTTGCAGAGCTTGGCCCTTGCTTTGATTTTCCTCTAATATTTCATTATAAAGATAGATATTATCAGATTGGTTATTAAATTCAAAACCAATACCTTGATACTTCAAATCAGGCAGTTTAGGATCTTTGATTGAACTGTCCAGTGTTTTTAAAAATTCGCTGGTGCTTGGACTAACCTCAATCCCTAAATAGGCTAATTCTGGGAAAACATCATAAATTTTTTTATCATTTTTGTAATCAACCTCTGCATCTGTCTTCCCATATGTTTCATTTTTCGAAAAGCGAGTATAGTATTTAAATCGAGTTTTAACCTGATAGGTTTTTCCGGCTATATTTTCACTATAGGTACCGTGGATTATAAATCCTCCCACACTTGTATAGTTTTTCTCGTATTTTTCTAACTCAAACTGTCCTGTAAGACCGTAATTTTGATAAGAACGATGCACAGCTTGCTCAATCTCAGTTCGACTTGCATGGGCAAACAGCCCCCACATATCCATTAGAGAAAAAATCGGACTGAACACTGTGAAGATTACCATTGGAATCACTATGGATAAGCAACCTATTAATAGCCAATTTCTTTTCTTGGCCTTTCCTTCAGATTTTTTAGCAATTTTCTGTTTCCTTTTTAAGATTAGAATGAGCAAAACCAAGAGCCCTAATACTAATAAAACCAATCTACTCTCTCCTTTTACTTTGGATAGCTGTTAACAGGTGTATAGGAGACTGACAGAAATACTCGTCTCACCTGCTAACTTATCCTGAATTCCATGAACTCGTCTGAAACGAGGAGCAACCCTTGTCTCATTATACCACATGGGTAATGCCGTGAGAAGACGAGAGAAGCAAAAACACCCCATGGTGTGAACCATGAAGTGCTTTGAAACGTTGATAGTATCGTATTGATTAACGTTCTGAGGCAACTGACTTTGTCAGATTGCACCAATTTAGTATGAAAATATAAAAAGAACACCTCGAAAGGTGCTCTCTGTAAGTATAGTAATTCTCTCGAATTAACGTTTTGAGAATTGTGATGCTTTACGAGCTTTCTTAAGACCTGGTTGGGGCACCACTTATTTCATCTAATTTCAAAGTGCTTTAAAATCAACGTTTTCATAAGTTTTCAAAAAATAAAATTTCAACTAATTTCAATCAGTTTCATTAAAATAAGGTAAACTTTCATCAAAAATAATCAAAAATCGAACCAGAATATCAAAAGTTTCCCTTATTTGGATTTACTGAAGTGAAATAAGGAATCACTACACGTCAACAGACGTGAGAAACCTTAATTTTCAGCGATTCTTGAAATTTTAAATTTCAATACATTGCAATATAAATCAACCGAATCACTACCTTTGTTTGAAATAATTTTTGATTCGGATAATAAAAAGCAAAAGGGGCTTCATTTGGAAGCTCCTCTTTTTGTATATTCACACTCAATGAAGATGAAGAAAAAGTTAGAAATAACTTATAAGGGAATATTAAGTAGATATTTTTTATCTTGCATTGATTGCATAGATATAAGCAATATATGATGCAAAATCTCCAACTTGTTTTCGATTATTTTCTATTTCTTTTAGGTAGTTTACTACTTCACTCGACTGCTCCATATTACGACTAAGTAGCTTAAAATTATATATAACTATTTCATGTTGAGCTGTGCGACCTTCATCTTTTTCTCTACATTCAGCACTTTCCCATAACAACCACTGACTGCGGGTATAAGCATAATCCATACTTGCTTTTAGAAAATCATGCCATATTTCTAAAATATCTGGTTCAGTTCCCAACTCAAGTAAAATTGCTTGATGAATTTTTTGACAATATTCAAAAGAGAGAGTATCTTTACACTTTAAATAGCTTTCATAACTTATATTTTCCATATTTCCCTCCTTAAAAAACTTTATATATAAAAATCTATCTAG
>NZ_KQ970235.1:70910-110208 GCF_001579025.1 Streptococcus oralis | reverse complement strand
TTACGACTAGATAGATTTTTATATATTTTAGTGTTTGCGTTGACGTCGCATTGCAAAGCCAAAGCTATTTTTTATTTTATAAATTAAGATTCGTGTACACGAATCTTTTTTAAATGAGGTTGTCACCTCAAACACCAATTCATTCATAAAAATTTATTTTCAATTGTTCATTCCCTAAAGGGAATTATACTCCAAAATCAAGATCCTGTCAAGTTAAATTTCCGTTACAAATCTTTATCCTACCCTCCCTCCCCCACAAGTGCTGTGGGGGATTTTTTGTTTTTTCTGAACTTTTTTCACTTTTTAGTCCGAAAACTCCCAAAAAATCTCCTTATAAATAAGAACAACTGTCCAGCTCATGACACTAAACCGAGCAAGAGCCCATTCACTATTTTGTCCAAAAGAAAGGTAAAGAATTATGACAAAAAAACAGAACTCAAAACAACCCAAACCTGACAAGGTCGCTATCCGAAGAGAAAAAGAAATCAAGGAAGCGATTGAACGTGGCGACTGGAAAAGAGTTGTCCATCTTTTATCATTACCATTTGATAACGCAGAGAGGAAAGACAGGTATCATGGAAAACTCAGCCTCAATTTCATCTATAAGAGGAAAGAAATGCTTGACTTTCTACCTGACAATTCCAGACACTCCAATCCTCTTGAGTCACTCATTTATGAAGAAGATACCAAGATTGTCTATCAGACAATTGACGAGTTTGACGACATCGAACAAATCATTATCTTTGGTTACTTCTTTGAAGATAAAAATTTTACTCAATTAGCTGAAGAAGTTCACCTCAGTGATAAAACAGTCAAAAGAAGGCTAGAAAAATCGCTCAAACTTCTGAGGGAAAAACTTGAAGAATAAATAAAAAACTGTCCAGCTCATGACAGGAAACCGAGCTTGTCCCTTTTCAATTTTTAATCTTCATATAGAAAGGTAAAACCATATGAAAATCAAACCACAAAAACGCAAAGGCGGATACTCAAATCAAACAGCAGAACAATACGTGAATCTTCAAGCACCTATTCACTTGCTCAGTGATGAGCTTGAGCCACAACAAAAATTCGAGGATGGAAAGCCAACCGGTGAAATTGTTGCTTACAAGGCTTGGTTCGGACAAAAAGGGCTCCCGCCTTTCCAAGTTAAATTTTCAGAAGCACCTGACCTACCAGACTATCTGTCTTTGGTTTCCTTTGAAAATCTAATGGCATGTGAAGTAAACTATAATGTTTACTTCAAAGCAGATAAATTAAAAGAGGTAAAATAATGGTTCATTCTCTCACAAAAAGAGAGTTGGAACAATACTTGTTGCAGAGTCTGAACATGGGTTTAGACTCTGTTCTTCAAGGTGAAACATCTTATACCAACTCATTCGATATTGCAGTTAAAGAAGATGGATTTATCTTTATTCCACGCCTTCCTTGTGGCTTTATTATTGATGATGACTTATATCAGAAGGTTTTTCTAATCGCAAATGCCTCCTTATATCCAGAATATACTTTGTTAAAGCAAAATTCTGCTTACTTTATTGCATTAAAGACAGAGGATATTCATGTTCAGCGAGGCTTATTTTTTCCGTGGAAGAAGGGAATTTCTCAACGTCTAGTGATTTCAGACCTTGAACAGTTTACATCATCAATCAAAGGAAACGCTGTTCCTATCATGGAAAATCTAGTCGTTAATTACGATAAGGTAACATCTATCGCAATTGCTGGTAACTCAGGAAGTGGGAAAAGTTATGCTTTGACGTATTTGTTAAGCGTATTAAAAAATATTTCTGATTTGATTATCGTTGACCCAAAATTCGATACTCCTTCACGATGGGCAAGAGAATACCAAATTCCCGTCATTCATCCACACGAAAACCGTTCTAAATCTGATTTTGTGTCAGAAATAAATGAAAGTTTAAGTCAGTGTCTGTCTATTATTCATAAACGCCAAAGGATTCTCTTTGAAAATCCACGTCATGAATTTAAACATATGACAATCGTTATTGATGAAGTGCTCGCCTTGTCTGAGGGAGTCAATAAAAATATCAAGGATTCCTTCTTCTCTTTATTGTCTCAAATTGCATTACTAGGGAGAGCCACACGAGTTCATTTACTTCTTGTCAGTCAACGCTTTGATCATACTACCATACCAGTTTCTGTTCGAGAACAATTAAACGTTCTTATACAAATTGGAAACATTAATAAAAAGACCACACAATTTTTGTTTCCCGACCTTGACCCAGAAGGCATTGTTATTCCAATCGGCAAAGGAACTGGCTTAATTCAAATCATTGATAACGAACATCCTTATCAAGTTCTCCCCCTCCTCTGCCCCACCTATTACACTACGAAAGGAATTTTATAGACTATGATAAAAACGAATTTTCAAAAAACCATTCATCCAGCAACCACCCTTTTTATAATAGGAATCCTATCTATGCTTATTTCAATCTTATTGAGGCTTGGAATGAATCCCTTGGAAAACAGTATTTATTTCACATCTCTGTTTGATTTCCTGCACTTGCTTCACTTTATCAGCTCATCTATCTCTTTCTTGTCCCTTCTCTTATTCTTTGGATTATTTGGCTATGAAATTAAGATACGCCAGAGTGAAGACAGAATAGTTAACCTCTTTAAATCCATCATACAGACCTTTTCTCTTCGTCTTTTTCTGATTCAAAGAGAACACTCGGAATCTGTAGGCACAGGAGAGCAAGGAAACATAAAGAGATACAACCCCATCAACAAGCAGTTCAATAAAGCGATTCAGAAAGTAGTTGTAGATATAAGAGAGGGAAGTGCAACCTTGATTATTCCTGTTCCCAAATCTCAACAAGCTATTAGAATTCTAAAAGATTTGGAAACAATCATCAGTGAAGAAATTTCTAGTCGCAATCCAGACTATTATTTTTCACGGCCTGAAAGAAAGGGTATGGCCTTCTACTTTATCGGAACAAGACGCAATTGATTGGAAGGGCGCTTTGGCGCACGAAGTGAGCGCCACCTAGCGCCCTTCTGCTTGGTATATGGACTAACGGGTTACTACGACCCCGTTAGTCCAATAATCAATAATCACCAAAAATCAAATAAATCATGTTCCACATTCCGAAGACACCCCTCTAAATCTCCTTATAGATAGAAATACAATTTGAAAGCGAGACATATTGAATATGGCAAAAGAACAACGTTCTAATAAATGGGCTTTTCTTTTCTACAGAGAGAGCGCCCCAGAAAACTATTTGGAAATCCTTGAAGGTTTTCATATCCCCTTTATCTTATCACCTTGGCATGATAGAGATATCAATCGAAAAACAGGGGAACTTAAGAAAGCTCATAAGCATGGAGCCTTTTTCTTTGATTCGCTTAAAAGCTATAATCAAGTATCTGAACTCATCAAGGATAAATTAAAGGGGCCTGCTCATGTAGAGCCCATTATGTCTCCCAAGGGGATGTATGACTACTTTGTTCATGCGGAGAATCCTGAAAAGACTCAATACAAAATTGATGATATAGAAATAGGATGCGGATTTGAATTAGACAAATTCCTCATAAACAATAACAACGATGATTTTCTATCAGCCATCATTGATGTGATAGACAAGAAGAATTTCACAGAGTTTAATCATCTGGTTAGATATGCGAGAGAAGAAAATCCGATCTTATTAAGGCTTATCGTAGATAAAACTTACTTTTTTGCTAAGTATTTAGATTCACGAAGGTATAGCACAGACAAAAGCAAAATAACTTCATCAGAAAATTCTTTGACGAATACCCCGAATGAAACTAGTGACGTCATATCAAGCACTACTTCAATAGAAGTATAATGGAGGAAAAGCTATGCAAGTAATCTTACCAGATGAGCAAATTCATCAAATTCAACTTTTACTCTCTAATCTTATAAATAAAGAAATCAGAGAGCAATTAGACAAGAGCGGTATCAATAGCCCCTATTTGAACAAGCAACAAGCTTGTAACTATTTAGGTATATCAAACAATACACTGGATTCTTGGATTGTAAAAGGCCTACCCAAAATCAAAATCGGTAAAACGATTCGATTCCATAAAGACGCTATCGACCAATGGCTAAACTCACATAACTAGAAATATCAAGATTTTTGTTTTATAATAGTCATGATATTTTCTGGTTCGATACACAAGGAGAATATCATGACTATCACTAAAACAAAAAATGGTACTTATCGTTTAAAAATCTACATTCCAATAGAAGCTCGAATGCCACTTGGAATCGTCAGCAACAACTACTACGATAAACGATTCAAAACAAGAAAGGAGGCACGACAAGCAGAGATAGACTTACTCACGAAGTTAAACCAAATTGAAGACAATGCGTTTTCAGGACTAGGAAAAGAAGATATTCTTTTCTCAGACTTCTATAATAATATTTGGTGGGAATCCTATAAAGCAGGACAAACTACATCAACTTCTAAGCCACCAAGCAGGTCAACAATTGCTAATACCAAAACATGTTTTGAAAAGCATATACTACCACTTCTTGGCAACTATACGATTCAATTTTTAAACCAAAATAAACAGGTTATTCTAAATTTGATGACGGCAAAAGCCAACGAATATGCCAACTTCAAAACTTTACGAAGTTACGTTATTTCTATTTTTGATTGGGCAGAAGAACTTGAATATATTGAAGCAAATAGAGTTGCAAAAACTTTAAGACGAATTAAGGCTGTTAAAAAAATTCAACTTGCAGAATCAAAACGTGATGAAGATTTATATTTAACTCATGAGCAACTCCAAGAATGGTTCTCAGCCTTTAAAGAGGATTTAGAGAATGATAGAATATCACTCAAAGATTACGTCCTTTTCTATCTCACTTTTTTCCTTGGAGATAGAAAATCAGAAACATATGCTCTCCAGTGGAAACATATCGACTTTTCAAAATCTCAGATTCAGTTAATTCAGGCTTTAGATAGATACGGACAAGTAAAATCTACCAAAGGAAATAAAAAAACTATCTTTTCTATTTCTAGCGACTTGCTTCAACTCCTAACCTTATGGAAAAAACAACAAAAATATGAACTAGCAAAGTTTGGTATCATCAGTAATCCAGAACAATTCATCTTCACTTATATAGATACCAGAGGGAATATCAATAAACCCCTACATTCTGACTATCTTAATAATAAGATGCAAACTATCAGAAAGCGACACCCAGAGCTTACACACGCTACACCACATAAACTACGTCATACGGGAGCAACGCTCGCTAAACAGGCTGGAATGAGCTTAGAAGCCATTTCCGAAGCTCTAACACATAGCGACACAGGTACAACACAGATTTATGTCAATACTTCTAACGTAGTCCCTATGGCAGTCGGTGAATTTGCCTTAAAGTCTCTAAAACAATAAGGTTAAAATAAGGTAAACTTTGAGGTGAACTTTTTCAAAAAACACAAAAAAAGCACCCATGAGGTAAACTCTTGAGTGCTTTGAAATGTTGATATAATCGTATTGATTAACGTTTTGAGAATTGTGATGCTTTACGAGCTTTCTTAAGACCTGGTTGGAAACACTTCTATTTGAATAAGTTTCAAGATACGCTTAAAATCAATGTTTTCCCACGTTTTCAGAAAGAACGATTTTATCTAATTTGAATAACTTTCAGTTGAATGGTGTGAATTTTACCCTAAAAATACACAAATTGAGCTAGATTTTACCAAAAAGTTCACACCATTTGAATTGTTATTGTTTTGTGCATTTGTTATACGGAGTGAATTATCAATTATCACAAATATTTCTCAATATACTCTATGAGGATAAAAGGTTCTATATCCTTTGGAGGGAGACCTTTAGATAGAGTAAGACATTGTTTTGCTGTCCCTTTTCCTGGTCGATGGTAAAATGTTCTAATCCCTTGAAGAAACATTCCAAAATGCGAATGATGTTCCAAGGCTGTCATCTCATCTAAATATTTGTCAACATCTAAAGCAAATACATTTCCATAATACCTATCATCGTCAAATCGTGTTCTAGTCATATAATCTCGAATATCATAAAGCATGGATCTCATATTTCGATAATTGGGTGCTCCCACCAATGCTCGACTAGCTCTTTTTATACCATCAACATAACTATAAGCGTCGTTGAATGTACCAAAATCCCAAAACCTCTTAGTATCAAAATACTTGTATTCCAAATCTAACTGTGATTTTAATGATCGTAAGATAGTTAACGCTGTACTATTGTCATTATTTTTTATTGCCAAATAAGCTTCTTCGACTCCGGTATTATAAAAATCAATATGTTGATTGATTTCGTGGCCTAAAATCCCTGTAATATCAAATTGCAATTGTTCTTGATTTAAACTAATCATATATCCCCTCCTTATATAAAATCTTCAAAAGAAAATTTCCCATTATTGCTACGTAAGAATCTATTAATTTCATTAGTATAAATTGTCTGGTTGTCAATAATAATGACTTTTGATTTCGCTCTAGTAATTGCAACATAATGATCTTCAAATTTCAACTCTTGTTTGTATCGATCAATCAAATATTCTACAAAAATTACCACAGTGTCTGCTGCTAAGCCTTTTGAACCATGAGTAGTCATTATTAAATTATTACTCATTAAATTTGTATCAAACAATTTTTTATTATCCAAATTACTCAAAATTTCCAACAGTATTTGACTTTCTAACTTATCTTCATAATTTGTAATTAAAACATCTAAATACGAAGCTATTTCCTCAATAAGTGACTGTGTAGGTTGTTGACGAAGTCTATTTAATTTTTTTAAAAGTTCTTTCCTAAATTCATCGTTATATTCAGGAAAAAGATTATTCAATACATCATACTCAGAAAAGTCATCAAGAAAATAATATTTAGCTATACATTCCAAAAAAATGCTGTTAGTACATTCTATGAATGGATTTTTTCTAACACAATCAAATTTATTTAGAAAAATATCATTCAAATTCGTCACAGTTTCTTCAATGTCTTTATTATTTCCAATTAAAAAATAATTTTCTTCTTGTAAATTTATATCGCCATTATCAATTAAGTACTTAATAACATCTTCTTTTAGATAATCCTGATTAGGTTCTAAATATAGAATTGAACCCTCTTCTCTAATATTATCTATAATCACTTTAGGAGTCAGAGCTAAAGAGAAATCCACTATTCTAGGCAGACTTCTAAAATTCCCAATAAATCTCTCTTTTCTAAAATCATTTTTGTTTTTCCATAAATTATTTATATATTTGGGCGATGCACCTCTCCACTGATAAATAGATTGCTTATCATCTCCTACAATAAATAAATAGATTCCTAACTCATTTTTTAGATACAGAAATAAATCATTCATAGACTGGTCACAATCCTGAAATTCGTCAATATACAAAGTATTAAATTTATATTTTATATATTCCGACGCAGAATCTATTGTCTTCAAAATATCTAAAGCAACTTCACATTTGAAATTCTTGCCCTGTTGAGAAGTAGGAAAGTCGTAAGTCCCGAAAATACCATCTTGCAATATTTGTCTTATTCCAATGCTATAGTGGCTAAATTTATGTTCTATCCGAAAGCTAAACTGTACAGATGTTTGAATTTCGTATTTCTGATTAATAAAAGGAAGGATTATTTCTTTATCTAAAAACGAATCGATGGTCGATACAACAACGTTGTCCGGAATATCAACTAATTTCTGCTTTATTTCCTCCGTTGCATTTCGAGTAAACGTTATTGCTGCTAATTTTTGATAATTGTCTAGCTTTTTTGAATCACTTTTTAGCTTTTCAGTTAAAAAAGTTGTTTTTCCTGAATCTACGTTCGCTAAAATTAAAATATTTCCTTGGTATTCTAACAATTCTTTTTTAACATTCTTATCGTGTGTAGCAATATCACTCATAATCTAAAAACTCCGATAATACTTTAAAATAATCTGACTTCACAATTTTATGTGCAATTTCATTAGTAAGATAATTATCTATATATTCCAACATGTTGTACTGTTTACTACTTTGTAACCAATTTACAAAATCAAATTCACTCATTTCACTCCTCTCGCTATCGGATAAAACCTGAGCCAAGTCATTTTCTAAATCAACTTCTGATATAAATATTCCCTCTTCATTTAATTGAGATACTAGACTCCGGTTATTCGAATATAGTTCTTCTTTTTTAGACTTTATATTCTGTTTTCTCTCATCTTTGGAAGAAAAATCTATACGATAATTATCTAATCTAGGAGTCACACTTTGATCAAGCAAGTCAATACACCTATTCAAACCAATAGGAGAAAACATATGTTTATCACCACGACTAGCTTTTAAATCATTATCAGTTTTAATCCAAGTATAAATCCCTAATGCTCTATATAGCTCTGAATAAGGTTTAAAATTTATTCCATCAACTTGTAATAAGTATTTTCCATCAGACTCAAAATCGGGACTTACATATTCAAAAATAGCAGAAAATAGATAATATTCTGATGGACCTTCGACCAAAAGAATCCTATCATAAAAGATTGACTGTGCCAATGATTTATTTAATTTTTTCTTTAAATTTGAAAATTCATCAGGAACTGTGTAATAGACTGATTGCCCCGTTGCACCTTGTTGATTGGTTATCTTAATGAGTTGAGTATTATCCATTTCATAAAGAACTTCGGCTGAATGAGTTGTTAGAAAAAAGTATTCATAAATATTCTGAACAAAAAGTTGTTTTGAAAGAGAAATTTGAACTGAACGATGTAAGCTATTCTCTGGTTCCTCAATTAAATAAATTATTACCTTGTTGCTATATTGTTTTTCTGAAATCAAATGATTAATAGCATATGATAAAAGTTTTTTACGACCGTCTCCCGATGTCGGATAATTGTTAGTATCATCATTCCAGTTAATGTATGGCGTAAGATTATCTAAATATCCTGAGATGGATATTTCTGATTGAATTTTAATTTCTAAATTTTCTTTACGATAACTTTTATAGGCTTCAGTCAACTGTGATTGAACACGAGTGATTAAATGTAAGTTAGAAATATTCTCATTTAGCTTTTCAATATTATTCTCAATCTCTTCCTCAAGCTTTACATCCTCGTCAGTTTTAGAATCATCAGAGAACAATAACCTTCTATTTCGCTTAAAAAAAGAATCTAACTCTATAGCGGGATTTACATAAACTATTTGAAATATTTTATCAATGTCACTTCTTGTACCATATTGGGGGACTTCAACTAAATTATCTAGTGTTGAACCCCAGCTTAATACCGGATTTCCAAATAACTCTTTCTCATTGTAAACTGCTTCTAATGAGATAAAGAATGTGTCTAAGCTAGAGTTATTTCTTGCTCCAGCTACCGTTGAAATTAGAAGGCGAGAATGTGAAGTTTTTAGTAGTTCTTCATCTCCCTCCATTTTTCTATCAGACAAATCAAGTTCAAGTTGTATTTTTATAGGTCTACTAGTATCATGTTTATGATAATCTGATTTAATGAAACCCTTATTTCTGATAGTTCTATCCAAGAGGTATCTTATTGCGAATAAGAGATTTGTTTTTCCTGAATCATTCATTCCAAATATTACATTTTTATTTGACAAATCAATCTCAATAGAACTAAAATTACGAAAATTTTCAATTACTAGTTTTTTAAATTCCATAACTTCCCCTAATATTTTTTAAAAAAATCGAACTACTTGGTATTTAATGAATTCAACCGTTCCTGTCCCAACTTCAACATCTCTTCCTCCACCTTACTCCATTTTCCAAATAGGCATTCGTGTAGAACTTCTGCTGCTGAGGTTTCGTCTACTTGCGAATCATAAACACACGATTGATCTCTTTGATAAATTTGAATTTGATTAAAAATTTTGTCATTTTCTAACTCTCGTAAGTTATCAACTAAATCTTCTACAATTCCATCATGGTGTTCTTTGGGAGTTGCTCTCGCTTGACTAGGATCTATGGCGTAGAGCTCCTCATAACGTATCAAAGTACTGAGATAGGACAATTCTGGTTTGGTCGCAATTAGTGCAAGTGAGACTTGATATCCTTTAGTTATCAATAATTGTGCTGTTTTTCTAGGAACTTCTGTTGTTCTCAAGGTGCCCTCGATTAACAAATGATAACCTTGTTTACTCAATTCATCTACGAGATATTCAACCATTTGGCCCGCAAATACTTTGGTATAATCCACACTATCTTTTCCATACTTTTCCTGTAAGCCAAGGTAGTTCGGATGAAAAGGGCGATAACTATCTCCATCAATGATAATGATATTGCCTTGAAATTCCCTTTGTTTCACACGATGAATCGTTGTCTTACCAGCACCACTCTGTCCCCCGAGCAAAATAGCTTTAGGCTGAGATGAGGTTGTTTTTCCACGAGTTAAAGAACGAACGAGTCGTTTGGATGCTCGTTCAAAATCATCTTGACTAAATTCTTCTAGTTTCATTAAGCCACCACCAGATGACTAGCTTGTTCTAGCATACGTTCAATGCCATCCAAATAGCCATTAAATCGCTCTATATCCTCAAAAGTTGCAACAAGATAAATCCTCGTGTTAATCAAATCAGACAAATCATCGCTCATTAGAACCCAAGGATTAGAAGTATCATCAAATGCAATTCCTTGTTCATCTTGAAAACGATAAAGTTGCGCTAAGATATTCGCCCCTCGTTCTTTAATCATTTCAATTTTCAGAGTTAACTGATAATCTTCTACTGGTGTGAGCATTTTTTCCTCTCCTACGATATCGATATAAGAAACATTAAATTTCTTACAGATACGATCTATTAATTCTGTCGAAACTGAACTTGTCCCATTCTCATAACGACTCAGACTATTTCGAGAGATACCAATAATCTTTGCGAATTCAGGTTGAGTAAGATCATGTGTTTTACGTAATATTTTTATATTTTCTCCAATCATAAGAACCCTCCTTTTATTTATTTCTATTATAGCACAAAAAAGACAAATGCACCATTTTTGGTGCATTGTTGCCGATAGACAGAATTCCACATATTTAGTTATTGAAGAAAAAGTACTATGAAGCTGTTCAAAAAGTCTTTAAGAATATAAAAAAGTAAGAAAACTACAATCGAAAACATATTGGAGATATGAATCTATGGTATACTAGTGATAATAAATAGTTATCGGCAGGAGAGAGATGTGAGAGAATTTCAATATTTCATAAGTTATTCAAGAGATATTTACTACGAATTTGTAAATAATCTGAATAATACGTTAAATGAAATAGGATTAAAAACCTGGATTGACAAATTTGAAATTAACATTGGAGATGAAATAATTGATAATCTATATACTGTACTCGATAAAAGTGCTGATTATTATGGAATTATTTTTATATTCGATGAAACATTCTTTAACAAAGCATGGTGTATAAAAGAGCTAGATTATGCGATGAAGAAAAGGATTCCTTTTTTTCCAATATTGTATAAAATAAAAAAAGAAGATATTCCTAATGAATATACTTTCTTAAAAAATTATAATTTATTAACGGTATCATCGTTAAAAGAAACTGATTATATCGTAGATCGCTTTATATTGCTGCATTTGAACAATATTATTTGCAGAAATATTTCTAATTTTTCAATTGACAGTTATGTTGGTAATTTTTTATTAGAACAAATTCGACATACTACTGTAAATAGTATTGATGCTATTTTTATCCTAGATAACTTCTCTCAATATTTGAGAAAACAAAAACAGTTGGGGAATTTTAAACTAACACATGAAATCTTGTTTTGTATTGCAATAACCAGACTATTAAAAGAACGTTTATTTAGGAAAGATTTCCAAGGGGAGTACCATTTTAAAATATTGGAAATCATCCAAGAAATATATATTAAGACGTTTCTATAAATGTTCAAAATAGCCTTAGAGAACATTAAACATATAAAACTAAAAAACAGAGATTCACCAAATTGAAATTAAATGGTGAATCTTCTGTTTTTATTAAAGTAAAAAGCTTTATATACTGATTTATTATTAAAGTTTATCCATGATGTAAGCATCTCTGATGTGCTTAATGCAATCAATAATAGTTTGAGATAAAATTTCAGGATCTTTTTCTATCAGTAGCTTATCTAGAAAAGGAGTGAGGTAAGAATATTTATCAATTTCAGATAAAAGTGTTTTGTATACTTCTAAAGAGCTCCAACCAGTTGAACCTACGGGAATAATAAATCTATTTTGCTTTATAGCCCTGTCAAAATCTTCTAGTACTCCCTTGGAGTTAGATAAAGTTCCGTCATAGTATTGATTTCCAAAGACAAATATAACTATACCTGCTTCTGATATCATATTATCTTGGAATCTTTTCTTTGCCGAACTATCAATATGTTTATCGCTACCTTTAATTAATGGGAGAGTTTTAATTTTTAGATATTTCGAAATATCAAGATTTTTATCATTAATAGCGGTCATCACGCCATTAATCACCTGTGGTCCTACACCTTCTATATTACCGTTACCTACTATAATTTCATTAGCAATTAATTTATATCCTAAAAGATATAGGAACTCAGTAGCACTATCTTCATCCCATTCTCCATAATTTCTACAACTTCCAGCAATAAATACACTATTAGTTAAACATAACTTATAAGATTGATTAAATAGTTCATCAATCTCATTATAATCTTCAATCAAAATAGTATGAATACCATATCTTTTTAAATCATTTATTTCGTGCTCTTGTTTTATCTTTCCGTATTCTAATTCACTTTCAGGGTCTTGGGAATTTTCAAACATATCAATGGTCAAAGTTTTCCTAAAACAATAGTGCATCCTAATATTTTCTCCGATTAATAATCTAATTTTGCTTAGAATTTGCTGAATATCTGGATCATTTAAACTATATCCTACAAATACAAATGTTTTACTAATCAGATCTCCGCGTAGTGTTTGAATAAAAAGTTTGTGACTCTTATCAAAACTCTCGTAATCATCACGAGTCAATATTGCCTCATAGGGTCTAGAAATATCTCCATGAAATTTATAGACAGTCGCATCAATATTTGGAGGGGTAATTGACAAATCATTATTATCAATCTTGATGTCTACACGTTTTCCAGCTTTCTTCAAATTATCTTCAATTAAGTGGTCATAATTAGTTGTCCAAAAAGTTTCAATGGGCATGCTCGTTAACAGTGTTAGCAAATTATTATCTTTAGAGTCTTTTGTAAATTCTTGTATTAATTTTTGTGAAATCTGATTTTTTGATTGTGCAGAATTTTTGTAATATTGTGCAACTGAAATTAAGTCATACTCTTTATCAATATTTAGTCCAATCGAATCAGAAAATTTCCGTAATAATTCTTTCCAGTTTACATAACCTGAGGGAACAGAAAGTCCTGCACCAGCAAAAATTGCTGCATTATTTTCTAACATTGCCGCACTAAAATCAGAAATAAATTGTTTTTTTAGTTTTTTCATCTTTCTCCTACCGATAACTATTTATTATCACTATACAAAGCATCCAAATAAGTTTATAATAGCATGATTATTGATAAAGGAGTTATTCATGGATTATACACTTATTTCTACTTTCTTAGACCACTGCGAAACTCATAGACGCTTAAGTTCACATACGATTCGAGCCTACAAAAATGATCTTTTGCAATTTTACAATTCAAATTACAGCAGTGTGGAAACTTATGTTGAACATTTGACGAAATCCAATATTAAATCTAATACATTACGTCGCAAAATTGCTAGTTTGAAGGTGTTTTACAGCTACTTAAAATTTCATAATTTAGTTGATGAGAATCCTTTTAATCAATTACGTTTTCAATTTAGAACGGAAAAAATATTACCTAAAACGATTCCTTATGATATTTTGAAAAGTATTTTTTCACATCTAGAACAGAAAGTTGCCTATTCAAAAACTAAATATCAAAAACAAAAAGCTGAAAGAAATTTGCTAATCATTTCCCTATTGCTTTCAACTGGTATTAGGATTTCCGAACTTTGTCATATTCATCTTAAAAA
This sequence comes from Streptococcus oralis, assembly GCF_001579025.1. GTDB lineage: Bacteria > Bacillota > Bacilli > Lactobacillales > Streptococcaceae > Streptococcus > Streptococcus oralis_X. The sequence goes on along the minus strand of NZ_KQ970235.1, from coordinate 96,223 downwards.
TATTAATCTTTCAAATAGGACTCTCCATATTATGGGAAAAGGTAAGAAAGAACGTATCCTATTTTTAGGAGATCAAATAACATTTAGCTTACTAGAAGCATATATAAATAACTACTGCTTTCAACCCAGTGACTACCTATTCCCTGGAAAATGTTCTTTCAAACCATTGTCAGAGCAAAGTGTACGTTTAATTCTGAATACCCTTGTTAAACAACATAACTTAACTACACCTATTACCCCCCATATGTTTAGACATAGTTTCGCAACAATGCTTCTAGATAGTGATGTAGATATTCGATACATTCAACAAATTCTTGGACATAGTTCTATCTCAGTCACACAAATCTATACTCATGTATCTCAGTCAAAGCAAAAAGAAATTCTAACTCTCTGTAATCCCATCGCTTCGATTCATTCACAGTCAAAAAAATAGGGCTACCTTCATAGAGGTAACCCTATCTTGAATAGTCAAGTCCAGTATCGTCACGGGCTTCGTCGTTATAGGCAAATGGATTCCCTGTCGTATCTGTGCTTGTCTTTCTTGCGCCATAGAGATGATAGCTAGTTGAGGCGATGGCTTGTCCATCCTTGGTCAAGCCTGTCACAGAGCCTGACTGATTGGTCAAGTAGTTGTAACTGTCACCTGTTTGGTTGTTGAGGTAGCTGGCTCTTCCCTTGCCATAGCTATAGGTCTCACGAGCCTTGCCATCATGGTCATAGGTTTCGAGGACTTCTGTATATTCACGATTGACATCGTTGACATAGTTGCGTTCCTCATAATAGTTGTAGGTATCCTCTCGTGTGGTGTAAGGGATCAGGACATCCTGAACCTGACTGGCATAGGTCACTTCTCCCTGACCCGGTAAGTTACCGAGTTCTGGTGGGTTGACGACGATTCCTTCCTTGGTCGCTCGGTCCTTAGCTACTTTCTGGTGGTAGGCTGTCGACACATCGTCAAAGATGCTGTGCCAGATGCTTCCTATCGTTTGCGGTAAAGCAGACAGGGCTTGGAAGACATTCTGACTAAAGCCATACCAGAAGAGGGAGTGTTGGTCCCCACTTGGGGCTGTGTATGGTGACTTACGACCTGACTTGGTATCCTTTGGCTTGCGTTGGAAGAGCTGATAGGTGTTCTTGCCTTCCTTGCGACTGGCAGTGAAGACGCGGTTGTCATCTCCGTCGTAAAGCGCAGCCATGAGAAGGCCCTTCTTGTCCTTGATCGCAAGCAAGCGATTCTCTGTATCGTAGATGTAGTTTAGATTTTCTGAGTTCTTCTCAGAAGCGATGCGATTGCCATTCTTGTCGTAGGTATAGGTGATGGTACCATCTGGCCCTTCCAGTTTGGTCAAGCGATTATGATCATCGTAGGTAAAGCGTGTCTGGCTCTCCTTACCATCGACTGTCTCGGTGCTAGTCAACTTATTGCCGGCTAGGTCATAGGTGTAACATAAAACTCTCGAAGAAATCAGAAATCCTTCCCCGAGAGTTTTTGCATGTTTGTATTACAAAAGAAGAGGTTAATTTAAATAATTAGTACTATTCTAGTTAAAATAATCATGTAATTTAATTTCTCCTCTTAAATCTTTTGAAAATAATCTAGGTAAATTATTTCTGAAATACTTAAAGTTTTCCAATTGAGTGTTTATATAGAATTGACATCGGTGTATGCCCTCATCATTATCAGCTACTTCCATGTCTACCTCAATTTTTAACTCTTCTTTAAAATTAATAGGAGTTAACGAGAAAATAAAATAGCCACTTCCTCCTTCTCTATCATCCCCAAAGAGGATTTTCCTTGGTGTATGAGGATTGTTTATATATTCATCTATGGCAATATATATATTGTTCATATCATCTTCAAAGAAGTAGCATAATTGATAAATTGTTAGAAACTTTGTTTCACAGCTAAGTCTAACTTCACAAAATTTTTCTGTTTCATCGAACCACTCAGATTGTAGTACTATATTATCCATTCCAGTTCCTCCTACTCACTTTTGAATTTAAAGTCATTGAATTCTCCCGTTGTTTTATTATAAACATAATGAATATTAATATTTTTCCCACTTGATGTTGAGACTTTCTTTTCCATCTTTACCCAGCCCTCTGAAGAATGCCATCGCGTATCACCCATTTTTAGTTTAAGTTCAACTGCATTTTCTAAAGGATTAGACATCACTTCGTGCATCGTCAACTGTTCTTGTAAATTTTTAGGTTCTGTTCTACCAGTACTTCTTCTTTTCAAAATTTAAAACGCACAATATCAAAGGTTTGAAACACCTGATATTATGCATTTTCATGATTTCAAAGATTTTTCCCAGCCTCATTCTTATGCCTTAATTTTAGTATGTTTACACACATACTTAATGTTTCTTATAGGCTGTTCCTAGTCCCCTATATTAAAGATTTAAACAGTACTCTTCCAGAAAAAATCATGTTCTGATTGTTTGATCTTCGCAACAATGACATCTCTAGAAATAATATTTAGCATAACTAATCCCTCCAAAACAATCGTAGTTTTAAAAAAATTATCATCGTAATATTCAAGCAATATCTCTTGGCAAGTGTATAACTGATTTTTCGCAAAATCTTTTACTTTAAAATTTTTTCGACTTTGAGCGTCAGTTTCATAATCTAATTCCAGACAACTAATAAAACTTACCTTCCAACATTCCTCCAAATCTACTTTATTCTCGTTATAACTTTCTATGTATATATGGACTTCATCTCCAAAATATAATATTTGTAAATCTAGAATCCGACAATCCCAATAGTCAGTCTGATTTATCTTATCCTGTATCTCCTCTATTTCAAAGTGTTTCATTAATACTACCTCAATTTCTGATGTTATTGATTATTAATCCAAGGAACATGTGCTTCCGGACTACGATAATCAACTATTCTCCCATTTATATCTAAAGAATTTTGGTCACCATCATAAAAATGCATATGAGGGTAATTTGTTTTAGAATCTGGTGGATCAATTCGAATTATCGGTTTAGGATTTACATTGTCATAAATGTGTACAAAACCATTATTATTTTTTAACTCCCATCCCTTTGGTAAAGCTCTCTGGATATTCTCTAAGCTCATATTAGAAATTTGTCTTGGTGATAAATTATCAAGTGTTGACAATGGTTGCAAGGATCCACTATATTATTGTGGTCCATATGGCCTTAACGGTTTTAGAGATCCATTATCTGGTTGGGGGCCGTAAGGTGAACCTGTACCATTCAAATTTAATTTTTTTCCACTTTCCGCTCCCCACTTCATACCATTACCAGTCGGAACACTAGAATTGTACTTAGCAACCTGTCTACCGGCAACCGCAGCTGCCATATCTTGAATCGGCGCAATCCACGGCACATATGGAGCGACAGCTTTCTCTAAATCACTCGCTGGTGTCCCATCTATCCGATTCCCTGTCTCAGCGATATGCTTGTATAAGTTAGTATAGTGATACTTATTCATCTCAGCTACTTTTTGAGCTACCTTAGCATCTTCAATAGCCTTTAATTCTTTATAGCGAGAAATGATATATCTATTTTTAGCTGAACCAAGCGGATTAAAGTAACCTGTACCTTGATAGGTACTATAGTTACCTAGAACATTGCCATATTTATTTTTCAGGTCACTAAGAGAACTTGAATCAATATTAGCTTTTTCAGAAACAGTTAGTCCATGTCTTGCCGCATCTTCATACTTTCTAAAGTCAGCTATAGACAAGGTTTTATTTACACCCCGATCTGATGCCTTAGTCGTTTTGGGATTACATACATGCTTCAATGTGTTCAGTAAAGACGTATTCCAGTTACGATACAGATTGAGACCTTCTCGAATTATCGGCAAGGACTGTAGTCCTGTCGCCAAGCCATATTCATAGCGAATCTGTTGACGACGACGCTGTTCTGCTTGGGCTCTTGTACGTGCTGCTTGTTGTTGGGCATAAGCATAAGAACTTTGTCCTCCGTAACTTCCACCTTGATAAGTTGCCACATTTGGACCAAAAGCTTGATAATAACTTTCTGGTGCTCGGAAGGTCCGATCGGTTTTAATACGATGATCCGTGTATTCACGTAGTGTTAGCGGTCTACCCAGTATGTCTTGTCCGACAATACTCTGTTGGTAAATGCGTTGTAGGCGCGTATTGATGCGACGAGGACGACTTGGTTCACTACCATCAACAGCCCAGATCATTCTATGCCCACTCGGGTCGGTATAGTTGACGGGGTTGTTCTGCACATAGCTGTAGCGGTTCTGGCTGAGAGGGGCCGTCGCCTCACCTGGGTAGCTATCCTCGGTTAAGAAAGTACCTCCCTGACTATCATAATACCTTGCTCGTAAATAGTCAAGTCCAGTATCGTCACGAGCTTCGCCGTTATAAGCAAATGGATTGCCTGTTGTATCTGTGCTTGTCTTTCTTGCCCCGTAGAGGTTATAGCTGCTTGATGCGACTGTTTGTCCATCCTTGGTCAAACCTGTCACAGAGCCTGACTGGTTGGTCAAGTAGTTGTAGCTGTCACCTGTTTGGTTGTTGAGGTAGCTGGCTCTTCCCTTGCCATAGCTATAGGTCTCACGAGCCTTGCCATCATGGTCATAGGTTTCGAGGACTTCTGTATGTTCACGATTGACATCGTTGACATAGTTGCGTTCCTCGTAGTAGTTGTAGGTATCCTCTCGTGTGGTGTAAGGGATGAGGACGTCCTGAACCTGACTGGCATAGGTCACTTCTCCCTGACCTGGTAAGTTTCCGAGTTCTGGTGGGTTGACGACGATTCCCTCCTTGGTCGCTCGGTCCTTAGCCACTTTCTGGTGGTAGGCTGTCGACACATCGTCAAAGATGCTGTGCCAGATGCTTCCTATCGTTTGCGGTAGCGTGGATAGGGCTTGGAGGACATTCTGACTAAAGCCATACCAGAAGAGGGAGTTTTCTTCTCCACTTGGGGCTGTGTATGGTGACTTACGGCCTGACTTGGCATCCTTTGGCTTACGTTGGAAGAGCTGATAGGTGTTCTTGCCTTCCTTGCGACTGGCAGTGAAGACACGGTTGTCATCCCCATCGTAAAGCGCAGCCATGAGGAGCCCCTTCTTGTCCTTGATCGCAAGCAAGCGATTCTCTGTGTCGTAGATGTAGTCTAGCTTTTCTGAGTTCTTCTCAGAAGCGATCCGATTGCCATTCTTATCATAGGTATAGGTGATGGTACCATCTGGCCCTTCCAGTTTGGTCAAGCGGTTATGGTCATCGTAGGTGAAGCGTGTCTGGCTCTCCTTGCCATTGACGGTCTCGCTGCTGGTCAGTTTATTGCCGGCTAGGTCATAGGTGTAAGAGAGCTTGGAGAGCTCCTTACCAGCTCCATCCGATACCGTCATGTTTTCCACTTGACCTAGAGTATCGTAAGTATAGGTATGGACTAGAGTTTCGCCATCTTGCTTGATGGTTTCTTTGGCGATATAGCCACCATCATCATACTCATAGCCGTAGCTAGAGATGAGTTTGTCCTGCTTATCCATGTGACGGAGTTCGGTGAGGCGGTGAGCCTTGTCATAGGTCAAGAAGCTCTTAGTCCCATCTCCTCGATTAACCTCTGTCAGATCCCCTGCTGGGTTATAGCTATAGTTGGTCTTTTGTCCCTTGACATCTGTCACGGAAGTCAGACGATCCAGTTCATCGTAAGTGTAGGAAACTGTGCTACCATCTGGATAAATCATCTTCGAGATATTGCCATAAGCATCATACTCGTACTGGATCAGGCTACCATCTCCCTGACGAACACCCGTAATCTCGCCTTCTTCGTTGGTCGCGTACTGACTAGTGCCTGTCAGGTCACTCATAGACACCCGACGGCCATCCGCATCATAGGTATAGAGGACTTGACCCTCTTGCTTTTCAGAGTACTCCACCTTGAGTAGTTGATCCAGCTTGTTGTAGTCGTAGCTGTAGCTTGTGACCTTGCCATTTCCGTTCGTAACCGAAGTGACATTGCCCACGCTATCGTAGGTATAGCTAGAGGTAGAAGCCTTCTCTCCACTTCCTTGTGTCGCTGTAAGCAACTGATCCTTTAGGTCATAAGTGTAGGTCTTGACACGCTTGCTTCCAGATGTGACACTTGTGAGGTTGCCATTGGCATCATAGGTCATGCTTGCGACGCCACCAGCCTCATCTGTGATCTTCGTGAGATGATTGTCGTGGTCATAGCCATACTTAGTCCACTGGCCTGCCGCATCACTTTCTGAGGTGAGGCGATTGAGGCTATCATAGGTTCGTTTGGTCACCTGACCGAGGGGATTCGTCTCCTCAAGGAGATTGCCATTCGGGTCATAGGTATAGGTCGTTTCGCGTTTGCCATTGATGATTCGTTTGGTCACCTGACCGACGGGGTCATAGCTTGATTCCACTGTTCGGCCAGTTGGCGTTTTGATCGTTTTGAGTTGATCAAGGGTCGTATAGTCAAAGGTGGTTGTAGCACCTGACGGCTTGGTCAGTTTAGCTAGATTCCCCGCTTCATCGTAGCTATACTTGGTTTCAAGGTCAAGGGCGTTCTTAGCCGTTAAGAGACGGCCAACCTTGTCATAGCTATAGTGATTGCTTCGATCAGATTGGTCTGTCTCCTGTACCAAGTTCCCAGACACATCATAGCTATAGGTTTTTGATAGTCCCTGTGGACCTGTTTGCTTGGTGAGACGTCCCAAGGCGTCATAGGCATAGGTGTAAGCTGCCTCATTTGGTAAGGTGCGTTTAGTCACACGACCATAAAGGTCATTGACATAGTTAGTGCTATGACCGTTGGCATCGGTTTCTTTTGCCAAGCTACCTGTAGTATCATAGGCATACTGAGTCTCTCCACCTGTTGGACGTTTCTTGCTGCTGACACGGTTCATACTGTCATAGCTGTAGGTCGTTGTATGTCCTTCGCCACTTGTTTCGCTCAAGCGATTGCCCAAAGCATCATAGCTGAAACTTTGCTTGCTTCCTGTAGGAGCTACTGTTTCGATGATTCGTCCTAATGGGTCATACTTAAAGGCTGTCGCTTGACCATTTGGATCCGTATAGAGTACCAATTTCTTATTGGCATCATAGCCATAGCTACTTGAATGGCCATTGGCATCGGTCATTTTAGAAAGATTGCCTAGGACATCATATTCGTAAGTAGAGGTATTGCCATCGGCATCCGACTCTGTCACCACTCGGTTGAGGGCATCGTAGCTATACTTGGTTTCACGTTTCAGATGATCGAAGGTCTTAACTAGATTGCCATTTTGATCATAGTGATAGGTTTTGGTCTTTCCTTCTTGGTCGGTTGAACTTGCGACATTGCCCATGACATCATAGGCAAAGGTTTCGCTGGTCTTATCTGCGTAAACCACCTTCGTCAGCTGGTTGTCACTATTATAGCTATATTGGGTAACCTCACCCAAGCTGTTTGTTAAAGTGAGACGATTTCCTGCCTTATCGTAAGTATAGATCTCATTGAGATCCTGATTATCTTTTTTGTTCACTACACGGTTGGCGGCATCGTAGCTATACTCTGTCACCAAACCACTAGAATGTGTCTGCTTGAGGAGACGATCAAGGGCATCGTATTCTTGCTTTACGGTGGTTCCGTCTGGAAGAGTCACTTCCTCCAGTTGAGCCGTTGAGGTATAGGTCATCTTAGTGACATTGCCATTGGCATCGGTGACCTGAATCGGATAGCCCAGTTCATTATAGCTATACCGAGTCTTGCCACCCAAGGCATCTGTCAACTCTGTCAACTGTTCCATCTGGTTATAGGTCATCGTAGTTTGATTACCCAGACCATCTGTAATACTGGAAACTTGATTTTGACCTGTATAAGTCGTACTAGCAGTATAGCCTGCCGCATCTGTTAGGCTATTTTGATTGCCATTGGCATCATAGGTCATACTAGTACGGTGACCCAAGGCATTGGTCGTTGCGATCAGGCGCCCTGCCTTACTGTATTCATAAGTTGTTTCTTTTCCAAGGGCATCTGTCATGGACAGGATATTCCCCATCGCGTCCAACACATAGGAAACACTGCTACCATCTGGGTAGGTAACACCTGTCACATTTCCCGCTGCATCATAGGTATAGCTAGTAGTCTTTTTCCCTTTGGTTTCACTGAGTTTATTACCAACACTGTCATAAGTGTAGGATACTGTTTGGCCTGCTTCATCGGTGTAGGATAGCACACGACCCATGATATCATAAGTAGTTTCTGCTTTTGTGCCGATTGGGTAAGATACTGACGTTAACTTATCTGCAGCGTCATAAGTGTTTTGAGTAACTTGCCCCAGAGCATATGTGATGGTTTTAACGGCATTGTTTCTATCATCATAAGTCAAGCTACTGCTATTGCCTGCTTCATTGGTTCGAGTAACAATGCGACCCAGTGTATCTCGAGTAACGGTAGTCGTTTGACCTGAAGCATTGGTTTCTGTTAGGAAACGACCCTTGCTATCATAGGTATAGCTTGTGGTGCGACCTTCTGCATCGGTAACGGAAAGCTGATTCCCAACACCATCATAAGTGTAGCTATAGTTCCCTCCTTCTCCATTCGAAGCACCGATTTTACGACCGAAACCATCATACTTTTATCAAAACATTTGGTGGGAATCTTACAAAGCAGGTCAGACTACTTCCACTGCTAAACCACCTTCTCAAGCAACTATAGTTGGAACAGAAATTGCTTTTAGAAAACACATCCTACCCTTACTTGGGAATTATTCAATAGACTTTCTTAATCAAAATAAACAAGTTGTACTAAATCTATTGACTCAAAAGGCTGATCAATATGCAAATTTCAAAGTTATCAGGAGCTACGTTAACTCTATCTTTGACTGGGCAGAAGAATTAGAGTATATCGAAACTAATCGCCTATCAAAAACGATAAGCCGTATCAAAGCCACTAAGAAAATCAAGCTACAGGAATCTAAAAAAGATGAAGATTTATATCTATCTCAAGAAGAACTTCAAGCATGGTTTACAGCTTTTGAAAAAGATTTAGAGACTGAAAAAATTCTATTCAAAGACTATGTTTTGTTCTATACTACCTTCTTTTTGGGAGATAGAAAATCAGAGAGTTACGCTTTGCAATGGAAGCATATCAATACAAGTGAACAGGAGATTCAGTTAGTACAAGCTTTAGATAAATACAAAAATCCAAAGTCTACCAAAGGAAATAAGAAGACAACTTTTCGAATTCCTAGTGAGTTAACTGACTTACTTCAGGAATGGAAAAAACAACAAAAAATTGAACTGACTAAATTCAATATTATCCAGACTCCAGAACAGTATGTGTTTACGTACATTGATACAAAGGGAAACGTAAACAGTTGTCTCCATGCTGATTATCTTAACAACAAGATGAAATCTGTTAAGCGTCGTCATCCAGAACTTGCACATGCAACTCCTCATAAATTACGACATACAGGAGCCACGCTCGCTAAACAAGCTGGAACCTCTATGGAAGCTATTTCTGAAGCACTCACTCACAGTGATACGATTACAACTAAGACTTATGTCAACACTTCAAATGTAATTCCAATGGCTGTTGGAGAAATTGCCTTTCGTAATCTTAAAAAATAATGGTGTGAATTTGGTGTGAAAAGTGGTGTGAATTTTGCTAAAAATCATCAAAAAAACACCCCATGGTGTGAACCATGAAGTGTTTCGAAACGTTGATATAATCGTATTGATTAACGTTTTGAGGCAACTGACTTTGTCAGATTGCAGCCACATTTGTAAGCGACTAAAGTCGCAACAACTGTGTCAATTGCACCAATTTAGTATGAAAATCTAAAAAAGAACACCCCGAAAGGTGCTCTCTGTAAGTATAGTAATTCTCTCGAATTAACGTTTACTAAATTGTGATGCTTTACGAGCTTTCTTAAGACCTGGCTTCTTACGCTCAACTTTACGTGAGTCACGTGTAAGAAGTCCTGCGCGTTTCAATGAATCGCGGAAGTCTGGGTCTACTTGAAGAAGAGCACGAGCGATACCATGACGGATAGCTCCTGCTTGACCAGCGTATCCACCACCTACAACGTTAACGAAAACGTCGTACGAACCTACAGTTGAAGTAACTGCGAATGGTTGGTTGATAACAAGACGAAGGTCAGCGTGTGGGATGTACTCTTCAACATCTTTTTTGTTAACAGTGATTTTACCAGTTCCTGGAACAAGGCGAACGCGTGCAACAGCGTTTTTACGACGTCCAGTACCTGCATATTGTGCTTGTGACATACTTTATTGTTCCTTTCCTTAGATAAGTCCTGAAATATCAAGAACTTCTGGTTGTTGTGCAGCGTGAGTGTGCTCAGCTCCAACGAATACTTTCAATTTCATACCTTGAGCACGGCCAAGAGTATTGTGTGGAAGCATACCTTTAACTGATTTTTCGATCAAACGTACTGCGTTTTTAGAACGAAGTTCACCAGCAGTGATTTGTTTCAATCCACCTGGGTGGTTTGAGTGAGTGTAGTAGATCTTATCAGTTGCTTTTTTACCAGTCAATTTAACTTTTTCAGCATTGATAACGATTACGAAGTCACCTGTATCAGTGTGTGGTGTGAATGTTGGTTTGTTTTTTCCGCGAAGTACGCTAGCAACAACTGCTGAAAGGCGTCCAAGAGGTACATCAGTTGCGTCAACAACGTACCATTTGCGTTCTACTTGGCCTGGTTTAGCCATGAATGTAGTTTTGTTCATGATTTCTCCTATATGAATATCGTTTTTGTTTACAGGGCGGATGTTCCGGTCCGCGGGGTATTTGAAAGGTTCCGGGGCCTTACAAATGGGGTAAACAATACCGTCTACTATCATACCAAATTTCACTACTAAAAGTCAATAGATATGAAAAATAATTTTCCCGATTTGACCTTTAAAATATCACAAAAACCTCGTGAAAACGAGGTTTCTATTGCTATTTATAAGCTAAGGCACGTTTAAAGGTTTTCCAGATTCCCAAATCATCTGTTTGAAGGACTAGACTAGCATACATGCGTCCGATAAAGGCTGTTGCAGTGACCGCAAAAACAACCGTTATGGCAAGTGAAATCCAGGCTTCTAAATCACTCGCATACCCATTTATAGCTCTAAATGGCATAAAGAAGGTCGAGATGAAAGGAATATAAGACCCAATTTTCAGAACTAAATTGTCCCCAGCAGCACCTAGAGAGGTCACACCGACAAATCCTGCTATAATCAAGATCATCAATGGCGACAAGGCTTTTCCTGAATCCTCAGGGCGAGAAACCATAGATCCTAGGAAGGCTGCTAAAACAACGTACATAAAGAGACTAACCAAGACAAACAATAAGGTATTGAGCGAGAAAGCCTCTCCTAGATGATTTAAAATTCCAGATTGCGCCAAGATAGGGATATCTTTAAAGAGCAGAATGGCAGCCAGCCCACCCACGACGTAAATGCCAATATGAGTCAAAATCACAAGAAGTAGAGCCAGCATGCGAGCGTAGAAATAATGACTAGCTCGGATACTAGAGAAGACCACCTCCATGATTTTGGTTCCTTTCTCGCTAGCCACTTCCTGAGCAGTGACACTAGCATAAGTAATCAAAATCATATAAAGGAAGAAACCGAGCCCTGCAGCTGCAATGGTTTGGACCATCTTTTTATTTTCTTTGGATTCGTCAATCTTCTCAGTAAAGTCAACAGTTTGAGCCAAGCGTTTTTCCTGCTCTTGGGACAAATTGGCCGCCGAGCGATTGAGTTGGTATTGCAGTTCATTTAGCTTATTGGTTACTGCTAGTTTGATGCCTGTTTCAAGAGAAGTTTCACCGTGATAGATGGCCTTGAGAACGCTGTCCTCTTGGTCAATGGTTAGGTAACCCTTGATTTTCTCATCCTTGATAGCAGCCTGGGCACTGGCTTCATCCTTGTAATCAAAGTTGATACCATTGGTACCCTTGAGCCCTTCTTCCACAGATGGCACCGTTGTTACTACTGCTATCTTGCTATTCTTGGCCATAGAAGACCCTTGGAGAAAGCCGATTCCTACAGATAAGGCTAAAAAGAGGAACGGCGAAATCACCATAAAGAAGAAACTCCACGACTTGACATGTCGAAGATAGGTTTCCTTCATTACAACCCACATATTTCTCATACTTCCACCCCTGATTCTAGTTTAAAGATTTCATCGATTGTTGGAGCCTGCTGGTCAAAGGTCGCAATATATTGACCTTGAGTGAGGATTGGGAAGAGTTCCCTTCCAGCACTTTCATCATCTAGGATCAATTTCCAACTACCTTGCTTGGTCAAGCTCACCTGTTTGACGTGAGGAAGTTTTTCCAATTCTTCCTTGCTTTGTTCACTTGAAACAAAGAGACGTGTTTTCCCGTATTGATTGCGAACATCCTGAACTGGTCCATGCAAGACCACACGCCCATCACGAATCATCAGGATATCATCGCAAAGTTCCTCAACGTTGGTCATAACATGGTCAGAAAAGATAATGATTGCACCGCGCTCTTTCTCTTTCAAGATGACCTGTTTGAGCAACTCAGTATTGACTGGGTCCAAACCACTAAAAGGCTCATCCAAAATAATCAAGTCTGGCTCATGGATGAGGGTGATAATCAGCTGAATTTTCTGCTGATTTCCTTTGGAGAGGCTCTTGATTTTGTCGGTCAATTTCCCCTTCACTTCCAATTTTTCCATCCATTGAGGGAGTTTTTCCTTGACTTCTTTAGCATCCATGCCTTTTAGAGTCGCCAAGTAGCGAACTTGTTCAAGGACTGTCAACTTGGGCATGAGACTGCGTTCCTCGGGCAGATAACCAATCCGTGCATAGGTTTCCTGACGAATCTCCTGCCCATCCAGACTGATCTCTCCTTGATACTCTAAAAATTTCAACATACTGTGGAAAATCGTTGTTTTCCCAGCACCATTCTTCCCGACCAAGCCCAGAATCCTTCCTGGACTTGCCTGAAAATCGACGCCAAACAAGACTTGCTTGGGACCGAAACTTTTCTCTAGATTTCTTACTTCTAACATTTTCCACCTCCGAGATATGTTGCACTTATTATACTCCTTTTTGATAGCCTTTACAACGATTTATGTCCATTTTATCGGATTATAAGTAGCAAAAGTATTCTTTCTCTAATAAATTTTAAGTACTTCAGTGATAACTTTAGTATAACTCATTAAAGACTTTCTGAGATGGCTTCCTCCTCAACTATCGCTTTTCTCTTCTGAACTGTCCTTTTGAAACTAAAAATCCACCCCTAAGGATGGATTGATGAGTTAACGTACTTCTGCATTCACTTTTTCTTCCAGTGATGCTTGGATTTTTTCCATATAGCGTGCGACTTCTTCGTCTGTTAAGCTATCTTCTGGATTTTGGAAGGTCAAGCTATAGGCCATTGACTTCATGCCAACTCCCAGTTTTTCGCCTGAGAAGACATCAAAGAGTTTAATATCTGTCAATCGTTTCACGCCTGCAGCTTGGATAGCGTCTACAACTTCTTGGTGAGTGACTTCTGCCTTGAGGAGTAGAGCCACGTCACGGCTGACTGCTGGGAATTTGGTAATTTCCACAAATGGAGCAGCTGGCTGAAGCGCTGCTTCGATGGCGGAAAGGTTGAGCTCCGCTACATACGTTTCTGGAATATCGTAGGCCTTGGCAGTGACTGGATGCACTTGGCCAAGGAAACCAAGAACTTGGTCGCCGAGTGAAATCACGGCTGTACGTCCTGGGTGGAGACTTGCAATCTCAGCTGTTGCTGTATAGGTCACTTCAAGTCCCAAACGATCAAAGAGCGCTTCTAAGATTCCCTTAGCATAGAAGAAATCAACTGGAACTGCTGCCGTTTGAAAATCTTTTTCAGCAACCAAGCCGGTTAAGGCAAAGGCAAAGCTATTGATCTCATTTGGTAGATCTTCTTTTGGATTGCCTGTTTGTTCAAAGACTTTTCCAATCTCGTAAAGAGCCAAGTTTTTGTTCTTACGAGCCACGTTATAGGCCACCGTATCAAGGATACCTGAGACCATATTTTGACGGAGGACAGAACGGTCCACTGTCATTGGCCACATAAGTTCTGTAAGGTTACTTGGTTGATCCGTGAACTCAACTGCTTTTTCTGGAGTTGTCAGAGCGTAGGTAATGATCTCTGTCAAACCTGCTCCTTCAGCGATGGTACGGACTTGACGGCGCAATTTTTGTGTCGCAGTCAATTCACCAGCTGTACCGTCATCTTTTGGAAGACTAGTTGGCAAGCGATCATAACCATAGATACGGGCGATTTCTTCAAAGAGGTCCGCTTCGATGGTGATATCCCAACGACGACGGGGTACGCTGACTGTAAAGCTTTCTGCATTGCCAGAAAGGCCAAAGCCAAGACGACGGAAGACATCTTCCACATCAGTGTATGAAAGCTCCGTACCAAGGACACGGTTGACGTCTGCAAGAGTCGAAGAAACTTCCACATCAGAAGTATCAAGCCCACCCGCTGAAACGATGCCCTTACGCACCGTCGCACCTGCAAGATCAGCAATCATGCTCGCTGCAGTATCAAGGGCTTCATTAACAGTTGCCACATTGATGCCTTTTTCAAAGCGAGAAGACGACTCAGAACGAAGGTTGAGGCGTCCGCTAGTCTTGCGGATGGATTTACCATTGAAAACAGCAGCTTCAAGGACCACACGACTAGATTTTTCAGAGATTTCTGTAGCTTGTCCGCCCATAACCCCTGCAAGGGCAACTGGCTTGTCTGCGACAGTGATGACTAAGTCATTTGTTTCCAAGTCACGTTCTTCACCGTCCAAAGTCACCAATTTTTCACCAGCACGCGCTTCACGCACACGGATGTCAGTCCCTTCAAAGGTATCCAAGTCAAAGGCATGCATCGGTTGACCAAAGTAAAGCAAGATGTAGTTTGTCACGTCCACTACGTTATTGATGGGACGAATCCCTTCGTTCATAAGAAGGTTTTGCAACCATTGTGGACTTGGTGCGATGGTCACATTGTCCAAGATACGGGCTGCATAGTAAGGCGCCTTGTCTGTCTCAATGCCTACAGAAAGGGCATCTGCTGCAGCTTCGTTTGTTTCTGTTAAACTGAATTCTTTAAAGCTAACTGCCTTGTCATAGATGGCTGCCACTTCATGAGCCACCCCACGCATAGATAGAGCGTCTGCACGGTTTGGCGTGATAGAAAGTTCGATGATTTCGTCATCCAAGTCTAGGTAAGAGAAGACTTCGTCCCCAGGAACAGCATCTTGAGGCAAAATTTGAATACCATCTGCGAATTCCTTCGGTACAACCGAGTCAGAAATTCCCAATTCACCAAGGGAACAAATCATTCCAAGTGACTCCAAGCCACGGATTTTCCCTTTTTTAATCTTGTAATTGTCAGCAATACGAGCTCCCGGAAGTGCCACCATGACCTTGATACCAGTACGCACATTTGGGGCACCACAAACGATCTGACGGGCTTCTTCTTCGCCAACGTTAACCTGACAGACATGCAAGTGTGTTTCTGGCACATCTTCGCAAGACAAAACCTCACCGACGACAATTTTTGAGAGACCAGCAGCCGGTGATTCGACACCTTCGACCTCAATCCCTGTAGTTGACATTTTCTCAGCCAACTCTTGTGATGGCACATCAATGTCCACCAATTCTTTTAACCATTTATAAGATACAAGCATAATTCTGATTGTAAGATCCCACCAAGTAAGACCTTTTCAATTCCTTTCTTTTTCTTCGAGTCAGTCCTTACTATTCTCATCGAGAGAAAATGACTAGAACTGTATAGGACTGTGTTTCAGGTTTCAATCTTATTTAAACTGTTCTGAGAAGCGGACATCGCCTTGGTAGAATCCGCGGATATCGTTGATTCCGTAACGGAGCATAGCGACACGCTCTTGTCCAAGACCAAAGGCAAAGCCAGAGTAAACAGTCGCATCGATTCCACTCATTTCAAGGACACGTGGGTGAACCATACCGGCACCCATAATCTCGATCCAACCTGTTTTCTTACATACGTTACAGCCTTCTCCACCACACTTGAAGCAAGAAACATCCACCTCAACAGATGGCTCTGTGAATGGGAAATAAGATGGACGCAGACGGATCTGACGCTCTTCACCGAACATTTTTTGGACAATCAACTGAAGCGTTCCTTGAAGATCTGCCATAGAGATGTTTTTCCCAACAACCAAGCCTTCGATTTGGTGGAACTGGTGACTGTGGGTTGCATCGTCCGTATCACGACGGAACACACGTCCTGGTGAGATCATTTTCAAAGGACCTTTTGAAAAATCATGAGCATCCATCGCACGCGCCTGAACTGGAGACGTGTGAGTACGAAGCAAGATTTCTTCTGTGATGTAGAAAGTATCCTGCATATCGCGAGCTGGGTGATCTTTTGGAAGGTTCATACGCTCGAAGTTGTAGTAGTCTTGCTCCACTTCAAAACCATCCACGACTTGGTAACCCATCCCAATGAAAATATCTTCGATTTCTTCACTGGTTTGTGTCAAAACGTGACGGTGACCAGTCGCAACTGGGCGACCTGGAAGTGTCACATCGATGCTCTCACTTGCTAGTTGAGCTTCTACTTTCTTTTCTTCCAAGAGCTTAGCTGTTTCTTCAAAGGCCGCTGTCAAAACATCACGCGCTTCATTGACGTGTTTCCCGATGATTGGGCGCATCTCAGCAGAGACATCTTTCATCCCTTTGAGGATTTCCGTAAGCGACCCTTTTTTACCAAGGACAGAGACACGCAAATCTTGCATCTCTTTTTCATTTTCAGCAGTAATCTGCTGCAAGCTAGCCAGCGTTTCTTCGCGAAGCGCTTTTAATTGTTCTTCAATAGTTGACATAATTCCTCCATCAGCCTCTCGTAGATAAAAAGAAAACCACATGCCAAAAACTCCACTCGGAGCGTTGACACGCGGTACCATCCGTTTTCATCTGACAAGTCAGACCTTCATTTCTAAATCCATGCGCAAGTGAATTCACCCAGCTTTCATATAGAGAACTTGCAGTCACGGCTCTCCTCCCTGATATACTTCCCTTGAGTTACTAGTCTTGCGGATTTCTATTCAATTACTACTTAGTTTATCAGATTTTTACCATTCTTGCAAGACCTATCTCACTTCTGCTTGCCTTTAAATCGCCATTGGAAGCGAAGCTTGTCATAGAAAGGAAATTCGATAAACAAGACTCCCAAGCCCACACAGAAACTGGCAAGAACATCTGATGGGTAGTGAACTCCCAGATAGACCCGAGATAGAAGCACACTGACTAGGTAGACCCCAAGGACGATTTGCACAATTTTTCTCCAAACCGGATCTTTAATCCGTTGACTGAGAATGACAATCAAAGTCCCTACCATCAGAGTCACTGCCAGAGAATGGCCACTTGGAAAAGAAAATCCCTTCTCCTCTACCAAGTGTACAATAGCTGGCCGTGGGCGCTGGTAGATATTTTTAAAGGTCACGATTAAAAGACCGGCTAAGGCTAGATTACCCGCCATGAAGTAGCTTTCTATCTTCCACTGCTTACGATAAAAGATAAAGGCTGCGATGGCAACCCAGGTAATGATTACTGGGATATCAATCAAATGCGTAAGCGCACGGAATAGAACTGTTAAATAATCTGGCAAGTCCCCACGAAGAGCAGTCTGAATCGGTTGATCAAAACCGACCAGCGTTTCAGGATAGAACTTAACCATATAGCCAAGAAGGACGAAAAGTAAAAGGGCAAAACTGCCCTTCATTAAAAATGTTTGTTTATCTCTCATAATGTTTTAAGGTTGGTTTCAAGAGGACGTATAACAACCAGAATGAAACAGCAAAGATTAAACCTTCAATCAGGTTAAAAGGTAAAACCATGGTCATCAAGTAGTTAGAAAGTCCTATAATTTCTCTAATATCAAAGTTGGCAAACTGCGCGTATAAAGGAACCGCATAGACATAGTTGAGAACCAACATGGCAGCAGTCAATCCAATAGTTCCCGCCAGAGATGCCAGTAGGAAACGAAGGGTGCTGCGTCCCTTTTTCCAAATCAAACCAAAGACGATAACAAAAACTCCCAAGGCTACGATATTCATTGGCAAGCCAATGTAGGTATTCACTCCTTGGCTATTCAGAAGCAACTTCAAGAGTGAGCGAAGCAAGAGAATGCCTAAAGCAGCTGGCAAATCCATCACCACCAAACCCAAAAGGACTGGCAAGATACTAAACTCGATCTTGAGGAAGGTTGCCGCTGGCAAGAGCGGAAAGTCAAAGTACATCAGCACAAATGAAATGGCTGATAAAATCGCAATGGTCGAAATTCGACGTGTGTTTGTCATAACAGGTTCCTCCAATTTTCTATAAAATCAGAAGAAGTTGGAAAGGATCCCTCTATCTATTCTCACTTTTTATATCCCAAAAGTTCCCTCTCACTCTTTTGAGCAAGCGGTTGCAATTCATCTATAAACTCATCAGAACAGACAAAGCCATTCTTTCGTCTTCTCCCATCCAGACTATACTGTCGGTTGTGGAATCGCACCACATCAGCTTGCGCTCGCGGACTTCTTTAAGAGAATGGAAATTGAGATTTTTCTTTTAGACTAGGCGACAAGCTGTAGGCATAACTTCTGGTTAGGCAAAGCTTGTCAACAAAGTATAAAAGGAAAAGATCATTTCCTAGTTAAAGTCACCGCCGGTCGGGAATTACACCCAGCCCTGAAGACCCCTTTATCATAACAAAAAACGCTTGCAAGTGCAAGCATTTTGATTATTTCAATTTATCTGCTTCATAGGTATGAACAAGCTCAAGGCCTGCAAAATTTTGCTGACGGAGAGCTTCGTAGACGATCATGCAGACGGTATTAGACACATTGAGACTGCGAACGTGTTCATCATTCATGGGAATACGGAGTGCTTTCTCAGGATGTTCTCGCATAAAGTCCTCAGGCAAGCCCTTGTCTTCACGTCCAAAGAGAAAATAATGGTCTTCGTCCGTCGATAAATCTGCTTCAGAATAGACTTTTTCCGCAAATTTTGAAATCAGATAGAGTTTTCCCTTCATCTGAGACATGAAATCTTCCAAACTGTCATAAAAATAAAATCTCTAACTTATCCCAGTAATCCAAACCAGCCCGCTTCATCTTCCGGTCATCAATCGGAAATCCCATCGGTTTGATGATGTGGAGGGGAGAATTGGTCGCGGCGCAAGTACGCGCGATGTTGCCAGTATTTTGTGGAATCTGAGGTTCAAATAAAACAATGTGATTTGTCATAATTGGCTTCCTTTTATCATTGCAAAAAAATAGCCACACTGCCCGGAGTCAAGCTCAGCAAACAGCGTGGTTAAGGCATCGTTAACTTACTTCACAACAGGTTTGAAGTAAATCAGCGAAACTACTTTCTTAGTATAACACTTTCAGAATCATTGTCAATAGAAATGACTTGATTTTTTTATTTTTTTTGATGATATTTTCATCTTTGGTCATTCCCTTTCTGAAAAGGGATAGTAAGAGAGTAATATCACTCCAAATCGGAGACATCGTTATAGAAATTAAGCAAATGTAGCTTCAAAACTTGAAAAAGGCCTTTCTTCCCTTAAAAATCGCCTTAGCAAGTGCATTTTTTGTTAAAAAAGGGTATGATAGTTACATCATGAAATAGTAGGTTTTTTTATATGAAAATTGTCCTTGTTGGTGGAGGGAAAGTTGGTTTCGCCCTCTGTCGTTCACTGGTTGCAGAAAACCATGACGTTGTTCTCATCGAACAAGATGAGGCCGTCCTCAATCACATTGTCAGTCGCTTTGATATCATAGGACTCCTTGGAAATGGTGCTGACTTTGCCATCTTGGAGCAAGCCGGTGTTCAAGAGTGTGATATCTTTATCGCTCTAACTGAATACGATGAAGTGAATATGATTTCAGCGGTACTTGCTAAAAAAATGGGCGCTAAAGAAACCATCGTTCGGGTACGAAATCCTGAATACTCCAATGCCTATTTTAAAGAGAAAAATATTCTTGGATTTTCACTTATTGTTAATCCAGAGCTCCTGGCAGCGCGTGCGATCTCAAATATCATTGATTTCCCTAATGCCCTCTCTGTCGAACGATTTGCTGGAGGTCGGGTCAGTCTCATGGAGTTTGTTGTCAAGGATTCTAGCGGTCTTTGTCAAATGCCAATCTCAGACTTCCGTAAAAAATTTGGGAATATTATTGTCTGTGCCATGGAGAGGGATCATCAACTGATGATTCCAAGTGGTGATGTTATTATCCAAGACAAGGATCGGATTTTTGTTACGGGAAATCGGGTCGATATGATGCTTTTCCATAACTATTTTAAATCTCGTGCAGTGAAAAGCTTGCTTATCGTTGGAGCTGGAAAGATTGCTTATTATCTACTCGGCATTTTAAAAGACAGTCGCATTGATACCAAGGTTATCGAAATCAATCCTGAAAGAGCCCGTTTCTTTAGTGAAAAATTCCCAAATCTCTATATCGTTCAGGGAGATGGGACAGCCAAAGATATCTTACTAGAAGAAAGTGCTCCTCACTACGATGCGGTCGCAACCTTAACTGGGGTGGACGAAGAAAACATCATCACCTCCATGTTCCTTGACCGTGTTGGCGTCCAGAAAAACATCACCAAGGTCAACCGAACAAGCCTTCTAGAGATTATCCACGCGCCTGATTTTTCGAGTATCATCACACCAAAAAGCATCGCAGTGGATACCATTATGCACTTTATCCGTGGTCGAGTAAACGCTCAGTATTCAGACCTTCAAGCCATGCACCATCTCGCAAACGGTCAAATTGAAACTCTCCAATTCCAAATCAAGGAAGCTAATAAAATGACTGCCAAACCTCTATCACAGTTGAAATTAAAAAAAGGGGTTCTCATCGCAGCCATTATCCGAAAAGGAAAAACAATCTTCCCTACTGGAGAGGATATGCTTGAGGTGGGAGACAAGTTACTCGTGACGACCTTATTGCCAAATATCACCAAAATTTATGATTTGATTGAGAGGTAAAAAATGAATAAAAGTATGATTCGTTACCTCCTCTCAAAACTTCTCTTGATTGAGGCTGTTCTTCTCCTAGTTCCTGTTAGTGTAGCGATCTATTACCAAGAATCCAGTCAAGTATTTATCGCTCTCTTTTCTACGATTGTCATTTTAGTCCTTCTCGGTGGTCTAGGCGTTTTACGGAAACCGAAAAATCAACGGATTTATGCCAAGGAAGGGGTCTTAATTGTTGCCCTCTGTTGGATTCTATGGTCTTTCTTTGGTGGCCTCCCCTTTGTCTTTTCAGGACAAATCCCCAGCGTCATCGATGCCTTCTTTGAAATCAGTTCTGGATTTACGACTACAGGAGCAACTATCCTGAACGATGTTTCCGTTCTCAGCCGTTCCCTCCTCTTCTGGCGAAGTTTCACCCACTTAATCGGAGGGATGGGGGTACTCGTCTTTGCACTTGCCATTATGGACAATGCCAAGAATAGTCACTTGGAGGTGATGAAGGCTGAGGTCCCTGGACCTGTCTTTGGCAAGGTCGTATCCAAGCTAAAAAACACTGCCCAGATTCTCTATCTGCTTTATCTGGCTCTCTTCTCCCTTTTTGTAGTTATCTACTACTTAGCAGGCATGCCTCTCTATGATAGTTTTGTCATCGCTATGGGAACGGCAGGAACTGGGGGCTTTACCGTCTATAACGACGGAATTGCCCATTACGGTAGCTCACTCATCACCTATCTAGTTAGTATCGGCGTTCTGGTTTTTGGGGTTAACTTCAATCTCTACTACTACCTCATGCTCCGTCGGGTTAAGGCTTTCTTTGGAGATGAAGAACTACGAGCATATATCATCATTGTCCTAGTTTCTACAGGCTTGATTACGCTTAATACACTCCACCTCTATCAAGGTGTCTCTAAGAGTGTTGAAATGGCCTTCTTCCAGGTTTCCAATATCATCACGACAACAGGTTTTGGTTACGGAGATATTACCAACTGGCCCCTCTTCTCCCAATTTATCCTCCTCTTCCTCATGGGAATCGGTGGATCAGCAGGCTCAACTGCAGGTGGTCTTAAGGTGATCAGAGGACTTATCCTCTCTAAAATCGCAAAAAATCAGATTTTGTCCACCTTATCTCCTCACCGTGTTTTGACTCTACACGTCAATAAAACTGTGATTGATAAGGATACCCAGCACAAGATTCTTAAATATTTTGCCATCTATATGATGATTATTCTCTCTCTCATCTTTATCGTCAGTCTTGATAGCAATGATTTTCTAGTCGTAACCAGTGCTGTCTTCAGCTGTTTTAACAATATCGGACCTATTCTAGGTACAACCTCTAGTTTTGCTATCTTTAGCCCCATCTCTAAAATCCTCCTCTCCTTTGCAATGATTGCAGGTCGCTTAGAGATATACCCAATTTTGCTACTCTTTATGAAACGTACCTGGTCTAAACGCTAATGATAATATAATTCCCCTTTTACAAGCTAGTAGAAGGGGAATTTTTCTATTAAAAATGAGAAGACCTTTCGGTCCTCTCTTAGTATGTTTATTTTTTAAGAGCTTCTTTGTATCGAGCAAGTTCTGCTTGGTTAGCCCAAACATAGTGACCTGGACGAATTTCTACCATAGATGGCTTGTCTGTCTCATAGTCATGTTGGTCAGGATCGTAAACTTTCAAGACCTTCTTGCGTTCCAAGATTGGATCTGGAATCGGTACAGCAGATAGAAGTGCTTGAGTGTATGGGTGGACAGGATTGTTAAACAACTCCTCTGTCTCCGCCACCTCGACGATAACTCCCTTATAGATAACCGCGATACGATCTGAGATAAAGCGAACAACTGACAAGTCATGCGCGATGAAGAGATAAGTCAAACCCAACTCTTTTTGGAACTTCTTGAGCAAGTTCAAGACTTGCGCACGTACTGAGACGTCCAAGGCTGAAATTGGCTCATCCGCAATAACGAAATCAGGTTCCATCACAAGGGCACGGGCAATCCCGATACGCTGGCGCTGACCACCAGAAAACTCGTGTGGATAACGGGTCAAGTGTTCTTTCAAAAGTCCAACTTCGTGAATCATCTTTTGAACTTTTTCTTTACGATCTTCTTCGTCTTTGAACAAGTGGTAGTTGTAAAGACCTTCAGAGATGATATAGTCAACCGTCGCACGCTCATTCAAGCTGGCTGCAGGGTCCTGGAAAATCATCTGGATACGACGAATCAAATCTGATGATTCCTTATGAGATTTTTTTCCATTAATCTTATGACCATCAAAGATGATCTCACCTTTACTGGTATTATTTAAACCAATAATAGCACGACCAATCGTTGTTTTCCCACTACCAGACTCTCCTACAAGAGAGAAGGTTTCTCCCTTGTTGATAAAGAAGTTGGCGTTTTTAACCGCGACAAACTTCTTACTTCCTTCACCGAAGGAAATTTCTAAATCTTTAATTTCTACTAATTTTTCAGACATTTCCTTCCTCCTAGTCTTCTAGATGAGCAAAGCCCATTTTATCACGAATCTTGTCATGCAAATCTGCAATGACCCCAGGTTTTTCAACTTTAGGAGCATTCTCATGAAGCAACCAAGTCTTAGCCCAGTGGGTATCAGTGACTGAAAACTTAGGTGCCTTCTCTTCAAAATCAATTTGCATCGCATAATCTGAACGAAGGGCAAAGGCATCACCTTTCAACTCAGTATAAAGAGACGGTGGTGTTCCTGGGATAGAGTACAATTCCCCTTTATCATCAGCAAGCTGAGGCAAGCTAGACAAGAGACTCCAAGTGTATGGATGACGTGGATCGTAGAAGACTTCCTCAACAGTACCGTATTCTACAATTTCACCAGCATACATAACCGCCACCTTATCGGCAATACTTGCTACCACACCAAGGTCATGGGTGATAAAGATAATGGTAAAGTGGTACTCATTTTGCAATGTTTTAAGCAAATCAATGATTTGCGCTTGAATGGTTACATCAAGAGCCGTTGTTGGCTCGTCACAGATCAAGATATCTGGACGACAGGCAAGGGCAATCGCAATAACGATACGTTGGCGCATCCCTCCAGAATATTGGAAAGGATACTCTTCAAAACGTTTTTCAGCATCTGGGATTCCGACCTTGTTCATATAGTCGATTGCCATCTCTTTGGCTTCCTTAGCTGTTTTCCCTTGGTGTTTAATGATAACTTCAGTGATTTGGCTACCGATTGTATTGATTGGGTCCAAACTTGTCATAGGGTCTTGGAAGATGGTCGCAATTTTAGCTCCACGAATCTTCTCCCATTCCTTGTTAGAAGTAAGAGCAGTCAAGTCTTGTCCACGATAGTCGATGCTTCCTTGGGCAATACGTCCATTGTCTTCTAACATCCCTGTAAAGGTTTTTGTTAAAACAGATTTACCAGAACCGGACTCACCTACCAAGGCAAGAACTTCTCCTTCAATCAGGTCCAGAGAAACTCCTCGGATAGCCGTCAGAACTTTGTCACGAACGTCAAATTCCACGACAATATCACGAGCAGTCAAAATTACATTTTTTCCTTTTGTCATGTCTACTCCTATCTATGTGTACGTGGATCACTAGCATCCGCTAGGTTTTGACCAACAACGAAAAGAGATAGGGATACCAAGATCAAGGTTGTCAATGGAATCCAGAATAAGTAAGCGTTGGTCGTAACGTTTTGTGAGTAATCTGAGATCAAACGTCCCAAACTTGGCACTGTTACAGGCAATCCCAATCCAAAGAAGGAAAGGAAGGCTTCATAAGAGATAAAACTTGGCAACATCAAGGTCATTGTAGAAACAATAACAGATACCAATTGTGGCATGATGTTTTTAACGATGATTTTAAAGGTTGGTGTTCCAAGTGTTTGAGAAGCAAGGTTGTATTCCAAGTCACGGTAACGCATGATTTGGATACGAATCATATAAGCAATCCCAATCCAAGTTGTCACACTCATGGCAAAAATCAGATTCCAGAAACCAGCACCGATTGAGTAAGTCAAGACAATGACAATCAAGAGAGATGGAATGTTTGAAATAATGTTATAAACTTCCATCATGACACGGTCAACAGATTTTGAAATTCCCCAGATTCCACCAACAATAACCCCAATTACAAGGTTGATAAAAGTTGCAATGACAGAGATGAGGATAGAGTTACGCGCACCAAACCAAACCCCGTCAAACAAGGATTTACCATTACTATCTGTACCAAACCAATGTTCAGCATTGGGTTTGATAAAACGAGCAGAAAAGTCATTGACCTTACTTACATCGTTAAAGTCAAAGTTTGAGAACATTGGATAAATAAAGCTCATCAAG
>NZ_KQ970235.1:57659-70646 GCF_001579025.1 Streptococcus oralis | reverse complement strand
CTTTAGAAATTGTCTAAATACAGAACCCCAGTATGAATAGGCAGGGGCGTCAATTGTTTCAGAGGCAAAATCGTCACGTTTTACGAACTGAAATTTTTCTTTTCCGATTGTTGACATTATTTGCCTCCTTTCTCTGTCAATTTAATACGTGGATCAAGCATGGTCATCCAGATATCTCCTACAAAGAGTGAGAAGATAGAAATACATGTGAAGATGAAGACGAGACCAACTACCATTGAGTTGTTGGATGCCTTAACAGAGTCGATCAACATTTTACCCATACCTGGGAAGGCGAATACTGTTTCTGTCAATGTTGCACCACCAATAACTCCGATTACAGCACCAGGAATACCTGAAACCAAAGGAACCATGGCATTTTTAAAGATGTGTTTATTTGAAATTTCTTTTTCAGACAAACCTTTGGCGCGAGCAAAACGTACGAAGTCTTGAGATTGCAAGTCGATCATGTAACGACGAATCCAGATAGCTGTACTTGGTGCTCCCAACAAACCTAGAATGACTGCCGGCAAGACATAAGAACGCCAATCTCCAGCCCCCAAGATAGGGAATGAGTCTGGCAGACCGATAGATGATCCAATCAAGCGCACAATATATACCAAGGCAATCGTTGGAAGGGCAAGCAAGAAGGTCAGAGCACCTGTCGAGAAGCTGTCAATCCAAGTATTCTTGTGGCGAGCCATAGCAGATCCAAGTGGAATAGCAATAGCATACGAGATAATCAAACCAATCAAACCAGCAACAGCTGAACTTGCAATCATAGATGGATATTGGTAATTGCTTTCTGTAGCCGTGTAAGGATCGTCCTTACCATAGTTTGCCACCTCACGTGCGTCTGCTTGACTTGGTGATTTGTAGGTACGAGAGTAGATATCTACAGATGAAGTCTTTTTACCTGTAGGGAATTGAACTTCTGATGTCTTAGTTTGTCCCTGACCTTGGGTGATAACTTGAAGCACTGGTGTGTTTGCATAAGTTGGGTAAGAATCACCTAAGTTAACGTTCACAAAGTTTTGGTGTACAAATGGGAATTGGTTGTTGAAATACAAAAGATACTTATGTTTTGTACCTGAACCAACCAATGACCAACCGATAGCAGGGTCATTTTCAAAACGAAGATAGCGTTGCAAGTTTGGATTTTCAGGGTCTTGAATCTTGTTTGTATGATCAATATCAATCAAGTTGGCATAGAATTTGAAAACACGTTCAAAAATCGGAATTTCACGCGTAGCATAGAATTGACCACTTTCTGAGAATACACCTAGCGTCCAACCATTTCCTAGTTGGTTGATGTATTTTTCGTAGATTGCCTTGTTGGCATCGTTGGCATCTACTGTTACAGATGAGTCCATTGTGCTAGCTTTTTCTTGCAACTCCTTGGTATCGTAGTACTCGATATAGCCCATCCGCTCATAAACGGTATTTTCATAATTGTCTCGTTTATCTGGCGTCGTTGCAATCTTGTTATAGTTGGTATCCTGCTTGAAAATCAATTTTCGAGGAACCATCGTATAAATAATTGTGTATGTCAATGTTGTCACCAAGAAAATAGACAACAATGAACGCAATACACGCATAAAAATATATTTCTTCATATCGTTTCCTTTTAAAATCCCAAAAGAACCTTCTCCTCATGGAGAGAAAGTTCTCTTGAGAGTTATTTATTTAACGTGATTTGTCAATTCTTTTTGAACTTTTTCGTTTGATTCTTTTTTCTCTTTGAGCCATTTCTCACGAGCTTGTTCGTACTCAGCTTTCGTTACAACCTTATCCTGCAACTGAATGTACTTGAAGTAAAGATCTGAACTCTTGTCTCCAGATTGGCTATAAGAAGCTGTGAATGGTACTACACGAGAAATGAATGGTGCTGCGCCGCTACCAGACATGGCAGGGATGAAGAGAGAGCTATCTGTCAACCAAGCCTGAGCTGCAGCGTATTTCTCATAACGAACATTCAAATCGCTGGTTTCTTTAGCGGCTTCATCAACTAACTTATCGTATTCTTTCAAACCAACTTGACTAACTGCTGGGTTCGCTGGATCGTCAAATCCCATGTAGGTTTTGGTTTGCGACTTGTTTGTTGATTTGAGGATATCAAGGTAAGTTGATGGATCTTCATAGTCTGGGTTCCATCCAACTGCACCTGATAGATCCCAATCTTCTGCTGCTGCATTTGGTGCATGGTATGTGATATTCAATGCCTCATCTTTAGAAATTTGATGAATATCAATGACTACGTTTTCTTCTCCAAGCACTTTTTCAACTGTCTGTTTGAAGGATTGGATACGAGCAATATACCCTTTGTTTGTTTGATCTACTGGAATATCCAAATGGATTGGGAATTTCACCCCTTCAGCTTCTAATGCAGTTTTAGCTTTGGCAAATTCTGCTTTGGCCTTATCTGCGTTGAAAAGTCCATCTTGACCATCAGCAAAGTTTACGTTTTTCCACTCATCACCATAAGCTGCCATCTTCTCAGTTACCAAGTCACCGAAGGTCTTGTCACCCGCAGCGACAAAATCTGGTTTTACAAAGAGATTACGAACAGCAAGAGGAGCACCTTCCTTACCATTAATTTGCGCTGAATAAGCTGTACGATCAACGGCAAAGTTCAAGGCCTGACGGAAGTCTTTGTTAAGAAGGGACTTCTTAGTTGACGTTTTTTCTTCGTCAGTTGTTTTAGCGGTGTATTTGTAACTTTGACGGTCAATATTGACACCCAAACCAGTAATTCCTGGTCCAGCTGGTGTGTAGTAGATATTGTCTTTGTAGGTCTCCGCTACTTTAGAGTAGTTTGAACTTGTGGGGAAGAGACGAGCATAGCTATAAGCTCCACTTGTAAAGTTCCGTTCAAGAGACTCTTGATCCGATCCGTCATAGAAAGCAAGGGTTACTTTATCAAGATGAACATTTTCCTTGTCCCAATATTGTTCATTCTTCGCAAATTCGATAGAAGACTTGGCAGTCAAACCTTTCAGCAAGAACGGACCATTGTAAAGTAATGATGTAGGATCCGTTGGTTTAGCAAAATCATCCCCTTTTGATTTTTCAAATTCTTCGTTTAATGGCCAGAAGATTGAGTAAGCCATCTTAGAGTTCCAGTATGGTTCTGGTTGGTTCAATGTATACTCAAGAGTATAATCATCAACTGCCTTAACACCTACTGTAGAAAAGTCTTTTGAATTTCCTGCCAAATAGTCAGACAAACCTTTAACAGAATTTTCTGCTAGGTAAAGTGCTTCTGACTTTTTATCTGCTGCGTGTTTTAAACCATTTACAAAGTCTTTAGCTGTCACTTCAGCATATTCTTCCCCCTCAGAGGTAAACCATTTGACACCTTTACGGATTTTGTAGGTATAGGTCAAACCGTCTTTTGAAACTGACCAGTCTTCTGCAACTGCAGGAGTCAAATTCCCATATTTGTCATTTGTAAAGAGACCATCAATACCATTTGAAGTGGCTAATTTAGTACTTTGTTTCCCCGAAGCAAGGTAATCCAATGTTTCAGGATCTGATGAATAAACATATCCATAATTTTTTGGCGCTGTTGAATCAGATGATTTTGAAGAACCGCAAGCAGCTAGTACTCCTGCTGCTAATAAAGCAACACCTGCTGCAACAAATACTCTACTTTTTTTCATATTTTCAACTCCTCTTGAAAAATTTAGGCTTATTGGAAATTATAACATATATTTTTTAAAAAGTAAACGAATTTTCAGAATATTTAGGCGCATTTCCTCAAAAAACTTCTATTTGTCAAAATTCTTGCATTCTTTGTTTGTTTCTGCAAGAAATACTTTCTAGTCTGATCTTCTTTAGAACGGGATTTTTACAAGCTTTTTCTCACTTCTTCAATCACCATCTGTTTTCCTAAATTGGATTTTAGAATAAGAAACTATTGACGGGAAATGATTTTCAAGGTATAATAATAAACGTTGAGGCGGTATAGCCAAGTGGTAAGGCACGGCTCTGCAAAAGCTTGATCGTCGGTTCAAATCCGTCTACCGCCTTTCAGTACCTGAATTAACAGGAATTAACCAAATGAAAAGCTCGTAAAACCGGGCTTTTTTATTATTCCTAATAAGTGGGGATAACTGAACCTATCATCTAGATTTACAAAAAGCAGTGACTCAAGTCACTGCTTTATTCTGTTTCTTCTTCGGGTTCTAGTTCTGTGATTTGAACTTTTACCTTGGTAACACGTCCATTTTTCACCTTATCATTGGTCAGGACGATTTGTTTGTTTTGACTAACCAGTTCATAACTGATTTTTTCAGTTGTTGGAATCGTACCAACACCCGTCAAATAATAACCGGCGATGGTATCCACATCATCACTTTCTAGTTCGACACCAAAGTAGTCATTGAAGTCGTTAAGATTCATGGTTCCCTGTGCAATATAGGTGTCCTCACCGATTTGATGGACTTCGATTTCTGCCCTATCCGTCTCGTCATCGATCTCACCGACAATCTCTTCTAAAAGATCTTCTAGAGTTACCAAACCAGCCATACCCCCGTATTCATCTAGTAAGATGGCCATTTGATTTTGGGTATTTCGAAGCTCTTTAAGGAGGTCGTCCACAAAGATGGTCTCAGGCACAAATAGTGGTGTTTGGAGGATTCGTTTCCAGACAATATTTTCAAAGCCATCTGCATAGGCAGCGTTTAGCAAACGCTTGGTATGAATCAAACCAATCACATTGTCCTTATCCCCGTCGTAAACAGGGATACGTGAGAAATTTTGCTTTAGAATACTTTGGATAATCGTTTGACTATCATCCTGAATATCTACCATAAAGGCATCTGTACGAGGCACCATTAGCTCACGAGCCATTAGTTCATCTAGTGAAAAGATTCCCTGTAGCATTTCAATCTCATCTGCATCCAGTGTTTCTTCACTATTGGTGAGCATGTACTCTATTTCATCACGTGTCATCTTTTCATCAGCATCATCAAAGGTCATTGGCGTCACACGGCTCAATAGATTAGTTGAAACCGACAGAAGCCAAACAAAGGGGCTGACAATTTTCCCCAAGCCAATAATGACTGGTGCGGTTCGGATGGCCAAGGTATCTTTCAGATTTAGAGCGATTCTCTTGGGATAGAGTTCCCCAAAAACAATAGAAATATAGGTCAAAAACGCTAAAGATAGAAAACTTGCAATAGCGTAAGCTGTTTCACTATCTCCTATCCAAGATGCGATTTCGCGTCCTAGAGTGTCTGCTAAACTAGCCCCTGACAAGATGGTAATTAACGTGATACCAACTTGAATTGTTGATAAAAAGTGGTTAGGATTTTCAAGTACCTTTAACAAACGAATGTAACGTTTGTCTCCCTCTTCTGCCTTTTGTTCCACTCGGGAACGGTTTAGTGACACCATCGCCATTTCAGTGGCTGAGAAAAAAGCATTTAACAAGGTCAAGATAAATAACAATACAAACTGTAGCAACAAATTCTGACTGCTCGGGTCTTCCATAGTCCTTCTCCTAAAATAGTATCTTGTGTTCCATTATATCATAAAATCCATCAGGATTCACATTATTTTTCATTTAAACAACAACTCCCCTGCCTCTAGAAGACAAAGGAGCTGTTTTTATTATATCTATTGTTTCTAATCTGTCACTGTTACTTGACCCGTTTGGTAATCAAGCTGGATTCCCTTTTGAACATTGGGGATTAGGACATTGAATTCCAATTCGCCATCTGAAGACTTGGCTTCGATTTGTGAAGCGGATGGAACTAGGTCCTCATTTGTCGCATAGTGGAGCGTCACCCGATAACGGACTCTCTTATTTTGGTCCAAGGCTTTTCTGACCAAACTCTCATAGTAGTTCTGACCTGTCGAATCTTCAGCCTGTGCTTGGTTTGCCCAAGCTGTCTGGACTGCAATGTTCTTGGGATTGCTGGTAGAGGCATCAAAACCATCCAAACCACCTATCAAGGCATAACCCAGCAGGTGTCCTCTATCAACTGCATGTGTATAGACTCCCTTTAGATTCTTGACCTGATGCCATCCTGGTGGCGTCCAGGATGTTGAGCCGTTGCCTGTTTCTTCACGATTTTTATACTGCCGAGTCGCTTTGGATAAGATGGCATTGGCAACAGTTGGAACTGTTTCTTTTCCCACTGTCTTTGTTTTATTATCCGCATAGGGTTTGCTTGAAACCTTGGCATCTAGATTGGTTTTATTGCCATTGACAACAAAGGCCCCTGCTCCATTCCACTCGAGATTACCCTTGATTTGGTTTTTGATTGACTCGGTTAAGACACTTTCTGCCAACTCCTGACTGGGTGCTTCTGAAGCTTGTTTTTTCTGATTAACCTGGGTTCTAGGGCTATTTGGTGCTGACTGCATCTGCTTGATGTAGTAGCTTCCAGCAGCCAAGAGTAAGAATAGAAGTAATCCTATCAGAGCTTGTCTTGTTTTTTTGTCCATTTTTCTCCTTATTTCTTTAGAAAAAGACTGGTCTCCCAGTCTAATTTCCTGTAAATTTGCTAATCAATTCCTGCCACTTTGCTGGAGACAAGATTGCCCATGGATCCTGTCCCTTTCCTAGGATGCCATAACCAACCATCAAGCCGATTCCTAATGCCAGGAAGCCTAGCAATAGTACGATAAAAATCAACAGTAAACGACGGAGTACATAGCGTAAGTTTTTATTCTTCTTCATCATTTGCCTCGATTCGCTGAATCTTCGCTCCTAGCTGAGCCAATTTCTCATGGAAACGGTAGTAACCTCTATCAAGGTGGACTAACTTACCGACAACTGTTTCTCCTTGCGCCACCAGACCTGTCAAAATCAAAGCAGCACTAGCGCGAAGATCCGTTGATAGAACTTCTGCCCCCTGTAAAGCCTGTCCCCCAACAATACGAACCGTGTCACGGATAATCTCTGAATGCAAGCCCATACGGCGCATTTCCTCCAAGTGTTGGAAGCGATTCTCAAACACCGTTTCCACCATGGTGGATTCCCCTTTTGCGACTGTCATCAGGGCTGTAAATTGTACCTGCATATCTGTTGGAAATCCTGGGTGCGGTAAGGTTTTTACATGAACAGCCTTTAGATTTTCCAGTTGAGAACGAACACGGATGCCTTCTGATTCCTCTGTCACTTCAACGCCCATTTCAAGGAGTTTTGAAATTAAGGGGCGATTGTGTTCCCAGACGGCATCACGAACGAGGACATCTCCACCAGTCATAGCTGCCGCTACCATAAAGGTTCCGGCTTCGATACGGTCCTGTACCACATTATGAGTTGTTCCATGGAGTTCCTCAACACCAGTCACTGTGATGGTTTCGGTACCAGCTCCCTTGACCTTGGCTCCCATTTCATTAAGAAGGATAGCGAGGTCAACAATTTCTGGCTCACGCGCAGCATTTTCAATGACAGTCACTCCATCCGCTAGAGTCGCTGCCATCATCAGGTTTTGTGTTGCGCCAACACTAGGAAAGTCCATGTAGATATGAGTGCCATGCAGGCGTTCTGCCTTGGCTTCGATGTAACCAGCTGTCTGGGTAATCTTTGCCCCCATAGCTTCCAAACCTTTGAGGTGGAGGTCAATGGGACGACTTCCGATGGTACAGCCCCCTGGCATGGATACCTTGGCATGACCTACACGAGCAAGGATTGGTCCCAAGACAACAATCGATGCACGCATCTTACTGACATACTTGTATGGAGCTTCCTCCGTGATATCACCAGTTGCATCGACCTCGACAACATGAGCTTCCTCATCAAAGTCCACCTTGGCATTCAGACCTCGAACCACTTGATTCATGGTGAAAACATCTGACAAGATTGGGACGTTCTGCAAGACTGTCTTACCCTTGCTTGCTAGAATAGTCGCTGCCAACAAGGGCAAGACTGCATTCTTTGCTCCCTCGATCGTCACACTCCCGACCAGACGATTATCTCCGCCTTGAACCACAATTTTTTCCATAGTTGTTTCCTTTACTTTTGATTTTATAATAGTCCTCTAAGTGCTTCTTGCCACAGTTGGTACAAACTGATAAAGAATGAACTCAAGATGTAGCCCATCACAATACTAAAGAAGCCTACCAACAAACGAACTTTTTTTGTATTAGTAGCGGTCACTTTTAAAACCTTTTCCCATCTCACAAGATCCTTCAAAAGGTAAAAACTCAAATAAATAAAGAGTATATGACTACTTAGAGTGAATAATAATTGAACCATTTGACTATTATACCATCTTATCCGCTTGCGCGCTAGTTTTCGATTTTTCTACGAATTAGGGATTGTTTTTAAGGTAATCAATCGCATCCTGCAAGGTTTTAACCGGAACGATTTTCATCTCTGTTTTGATCGTTTTAGCAGCTTCTAGGGCTGTTTCATAGTTGCTTTTCGCATTGGGATCTGCTTTTTTTGCTTCCTCGGTGACTGGATTGTCAGGAGCAAAAAAGATGTTGGCTCCCTGACGAGAGGCTGCAACTACTTTTTTGTCAATTCCACCGATATCGCCAACATTTCCATCGCGATCAATGGTTCCCGTTCCCGCAACGATGCGGCCATTACGAAGTCCTGGATCTGCTATCTGGGTGTAGATAGCGAGACTAAACATGAGACCAGCACTTGGCCCGCCGATACCAGCTGTTGAAAAGCGAATTGGAACGTCACTGGTCACTTCCGTACGGTCAATCAAACCAATCCCAATACCGTTTTTCCCGTTTTCGAGAGTGATAATTTTACCTTCTGCAGACTTGACTTTTCCGTCTTCTTCATAGGTTACCTTGACCGTATCCCCTAATTGTTGAGAATTAACATAGTCGACCAAGTCTTTTGAACTGTCAAACGTTTTGTCATTAACAGCCGTCACGGTATCCGCAATGTTCAGAATGCCCTTAAAAGTTGAATTGTCCGTCACGGTCAAGACATAGACTCCCAGATACTTGAGTTCGATATCCTTACCAGCCGTCTTCAAACCTTGATATTTGGCCATATTTTGAGAAGTTTGCATGTAGAACTGATTGATCCGCATAAACTCTGCATCCGTAGAGCCACCCGTAGTCTCCTTGGCACTTCTAATATCCGTGAAAGGTGTTAACCAAGCATATACAAGATGCGACAGGGTTGCGTGTCGAATACCGACTGTTACAAACTGGTAAGCTCCTGCTTCTGTGTCTTCTGTGTCATTGACTTTCAAAACGCGACGAATATCTTCCGCTCCACCCGGAACTTCTATGTAGTAAGGTAAAGGTACTACAAAGGCTAAAAAAGTCAATACTAGTGCTAGGATGACATATAAGGGCCATCTAGTTTTTTTCTTCATGTTCTAATTCCTCCACAACACTGTTTGGGACATATTGCTGAATCTCCTGACCAAACTTCAGAAGTTCTCTCACGGCCGAAGAGCTGATATAAAGATGCTCTGGGCGGCTATATAGGTAAATGGTTTCGATTTCTGGAGCCAGTTGATGATTGTAGTAATCAAAACTAGACTCGTATTGCAAGTCGGTGGTATTCCGCAAGCCACGGACAAGGGTTTTGGCTCCCAGTCTCCTTGCAACTTCGACTACCAATTCATCATGAGAAGCCAGCACCTTTACATTACCTAAATGTGCTACGGCTTTTTCAACTGCTCGTTTGCGATTTTCAACGGGGAGAAAGCCTTGTTTGTGGGGATTGTAGAACACCCCGACATAAAGCTTATCAAAGAGTTTGCTGGCGCGTTCAATGATATCCAGATGTCCATTTGTCATCGGATCAAATGATCCTGTAAATAATCCAATTTTATCTGACATAAACTGTCACCTTACTAATCCCATATATTTTTTCCTTCCAGATGCCTAAGCAGGCGATTTCTTCTGGAAGTTCTACAGACTTATCGGTTTCGCAGACAACCATGACCTCTTCGGAGAAAAGGTTTCTTTCTGCCATTTTTTCGATATCTGCAACGATTTGTTCCTTGGCATAGGGAGGGTCTAAAAAGACCAGATCAAATGTCCCTCCGACTTGCTCTAGAGCACGATCAGCTTCCATTTTTACGAGCTGAAATTTGGAAACTTCCTTGGTCATTTGGATGTTTTCAGCGATGATAGCTTGCGCCTTTCGATCCCGTTCCACTAAGACAGCATGGGACATCCCACGCGAGACTGCCTCAATGGATAAACCACCACTGCCAGCATAGAGATCCAAGACACGACCGCCCTCAAAATAGGGACCTATCATGTTAAAGATAGCTCCACGCACCTTATCCGATGTCGGCCTCGTCGTCTTGCCTTCTAGCGTCTTGAGGGGACGCCCTCCGTAGATTCCTGATACGATTTTCATACCGTTTATTATACCAAATTATAGGCAAAAAGAGAAAGAAAACCGAACCTTGCGGTTCGATTCTCTACAAAATATTTTCGTACGTATCGCGAACTTCTTGAGGCCAGACACTGGTCTGAACCTCTCCGATGTGTTTCTTACGAAGAAGGAACATGGCCATACGAGACTGTCCGATACCTCCACCGATTGTCAGTGGGAAAAGGCCGTTAAGCAAGGCTTTATGCCATTCCAGCTCAAGACGATCTTCGTCTCCTGTAAGAGCCACTTGGCGACGAAGAGTATCCTCATCTACCCGAATCCCCATTGATGAAAGTTCAAAGGCACAACCAAGAGATTCGTTCCAAACGAGAATATCGCCATTTAACCCTTTGTAGCCATTTTCAGACTCTGTTGTCCAGTCATCGTAGTCAGGTGCACGGCCATCATGAGGCTTGCCATCAGGCAACTCGCCACCAATACCAATCAAGAAGACTGCACCAAACTCTTTACAGATCGCATTTTCACGCTCTTTCGGTGTTAGATCTGGATAGCGTTCCACCAACTCTTCTGTATGGATAAAGGTGATTTGTTTTGGCAAGATAGATTCGATATCGTAGCGAGCTTCTACGGCTAGCTCTGTTAGACGAATAGCCTTGTAAATCTTCTCAACAGTTTCTTTGAGATAGGCGATATTGCGTTGACCATTTGGGATAACCTTCTCCCAGTCCCACTGGTCCACATAAACTGAGTGGGTCGCATCAAGCGAATCTTCGTCTGGACGAAGGGCCTTCATGTGAACAAATAGACCCTCACCTTCACCGAAACCAAAACGAGCCAAGGTGTGGCGTTTCCATTTGGCAAGTGAGTGAACGACTTCATAGGTTTCATCTGGAATCTGCAAAACCTTGACAGATACTGGATTTTCGACACCTGATAGGTTGTCCTGCATCCCATCCCCGACCTTGCTCAAGATAGGACCTTGAACCTCAACAACTTCTAACTTATCTTTCAAATACTGGGTAAAAGTGTTCTTCACAAAGGAAATTTCTTCTTGTTGATGAATAAAACTTTTCTTCATAAACAGCTCCTCAAAAATTAGTTAAAAGCATTATACACCTATTTCCAAGAAAAGAAAAGAGTAAATAAGAAAAAGTCAGTGCTCTTTTGAACACTGACTCTGTCATTCATTAATCGTTTCGACCAAAGATTCGTAAGATGCTAAGGAAGAGGTTGATAAAGTCTAGATAGATGCTGAGCGCCATTGAGATGACCCATCCTGTCGCTACTTGCCCTCGTGACTGCTCATAAACATAGCGAATCTTTTGGTTGTCCCAAGCAATCAAACCTGAGAAAACCAAGACCATGGCAATACTAATCATGTAGTCAAAGAAACTATTGGCTAAAAATAGATTTACAACCATGGCAATGATGAGACCAACAAGCGCCGCCATCAAAGCTCGGCCCATTCCACTCAAATCCTTCTTAGTGAAAATTCCGATTGCCGCCATGACAAAGAAGAGTAGGGCACTGGATACAAAGGCTGACAAAACTGTTCCCGGCGTATAGAAAGCTACGACAAAGCTAAGGGTAAAACCATTTAAAACAGAATAAACTAAAAATACTGGGAGAGCTGCTGGGCTATTTTTTGCAGCCATGCTACTTGCAACAAAGACTAGAGCAAGTTCTGCAAAAGTTGCAATCATCAACCAGAGACGGCCATGCATTAAAAAGTAGACCAATTGGGACTGAAAGACTGTCAACATCAAAGCTGACACGAGAGCTGATAGACCAATCCCAAGTCCCACAAAAGCATAAACCTTAGCGTAAAATTGATTGAGACCTGAACGTTCTTGAATAATTGTTTGATTCATAATATTTCTCCTTTTCTATAGAAATTTCTACCTTGATTATAACAAATAATCTAAAAATTAACTTAAATAAAACATTAAAATCCCTGCTGCAACTGCCACGTTGAGACTCTCTGCCCGACCTTTCATGCCAATATGAACCAGCTGATCAGCACTCTCAGCCATGACAGAACTAATCCCCTGTCCTTCATTTCCCATGACTAAAACAAAGTTCTCTAGTGAAGAAAGCTCACGATAATCCTTTGACTCTCTCGATAAGGTCGTTGCCAGAATAGGCAAATCGCTCTTCTTTGCCTCTTCTACAAAGCTGGCAAGAGGCATACGATAGATAGGCAAATGGAAATGACTTCCTTGCATGGAACGCAAGGTCTTGAGACTGTATATATCCGCTGACTTGTCTGAAACAATGACCCCTGTAAAACCTGCCGCATCCGCCGTCCGAATCATGGTACCCACATTGCCAGGATCTTGGACATCTTCTAAAAATAGAAACTTACCCTGATGGAGATCAGGCAGTCCCACTTCTTCTTTTTGAATCACTGCAACAATCCCTTGAGGAGTTTGCGTATCTGCCAAATCTAGCAAAATCTCCTCTGAAACCCAGATAGTTTGAGGAAAAGCAGCTAGCTGATCTCGGTAACTTTCTAGGGCAAAGACCTTTTCAATCGTCACCCCTGCTTGAACAGCTTCTTCAAACAAGTGCCATCCTTCAATCAAATAAGCAGACTTTCGATATTTTTTTTGATGTAATTTCTTGGTCATTTTTTACCTTACCAGAATTAGGCGTTTTGTAGGTTAGTAATAGTCATAGAATATTATATCACAATCAAAGGG
>NZ_KQ970235.1:45317-57639 GCF_001579025.1 Streptococcus oralis | reverse complement strand
TCACAATCAAAGGGGTTTGGTATGCAAAAGGTTAGAATGATTGCCCAAGGTAGGGTGCAGGGTGTTGGTTTTCGTTGGGGTGTTTATACTTTAGCTCTTGAAATCGGTGGCATCACTGGTCGTGTCTGGAATAACGACGACGGCACAGTGGAAATTCTTGCTCAGGCAGACTCCTCTGCAACTATGGCAAAATTTATCCAAGAAATCCGAAAAGGTCCGACACCTTTTTCAAAAGTTACCTATCTAGATGTACAAATGAGCAACTTTTCATCCTATTCGGACTTCAAAGTCGCAAATTAGGTCTCTAGAACTATTGTATATTTTACAAAAAAACAGTAGAATAGAAAGGTATAATTTTTAAAGAAGGAATGAAAACATTGAAATCTATTAAACGTTTTGCCCTCTCTACTATGGGAGTGGCTATGCTACTCGTCTTGACAGGCTGTGTCCAAGTAGACAAAGCCACAGGACAACCTACAGGATTGATTTGGAATACCATCGGAGCACCTATGGCTGAAGCTATCAAGTACTTCGCTACTGATAAAGGTCTAGGCTTTGGTGTGGCTATCATCATCGTAACCATCATCGTGCGCTTGATTATCTTGCCACTTGGTATCTACCAATCATGGAAGGCAACGCTTCACTCTGAAAAGATGAATGCCCTCAAACACGTGCTCGAACCACATCAAACACGCCTCAAAGAGGCAACAACTCAGGAAGAAAAACTAGAAGCCCAACAAGCTCTCTTTGCAGCTCAGAAAGAACATGGCATCAGCATGTTCGGTGGTGTAGGATGTTTCCCTATCCTCATTCAAATGCCTTTCTTCTCTGCTATCTACTTTGCAGCCCAATACACTGATGGAGTAGCTAGCTCTACCTTCTTGGGTATCGATCTTGGTTCACCAAGTCTGCTCCTTGTCGCTTTCGCTGGTATCCTCTACTATCTCCAATCACTCCTCTCACTTCATGGAGTAGAAGACGAGATGCAAAGAGATCAACTAAAAAGAATGATTTACGTGAGTCCACTCATGATTGTCGTCTTCTCCCTCTTCGCACCAGCCAGTGTGACGCTTTACTGGGTTGTCGGTGGTTTCATGATGATTCTCCAACAGTTCATCGTTAACTATGTTGTTCGTCCAAAACTTCGCAAAAAAGTTCGTGAAGAATTTGCCAAGAATCCACCAAAAGCAAGTTCATTTTCAACTGGAGGCGGACGCAAAGATGTCACTCCAAACCAAGCAACTGCGATCATGACCAATAAGAAACATAAAAAACGCAATGCTGGTAAACAACATTCTAGAAAATAAGAAAAAGCTTAGCTGAAAGGCTAAGTCTTTTTGCATCACAAAAGCCCGATGTCTCCATCAGGCTTCTTTTTTATCCATGAACACGTTTCATGTAATCTTGGTAACTTTCTGTATCCATCAATTCCTTGGCATTCTTAACGCGGTCTGCTGTTGGTGGTTTGACCCCTTCGAGCGAATAAGGAATTCCTAGTTCACGCCACTTGAATTCTCCCATCGTGTGATAAGGTAGGATTTCAAACTTGTCAACGTTTTTGAGGGTTTTGACGAATTTACCGAGTTCGATCAAATCCTCATCTCTGTCTGTCAATCCTGGAACCAGCACATGGCGAATCCAAACAGGCTTCCCGATATCTGATAGGTACTGGGCACAGGCCAAGATGTTTTTATTAGTTTGGCTTGTGACAATCTTGTGCTGTTCTTCGTTGATTTCCTTGATGTCCAGGAGAACCAAGTCTGTCACCGCCATGAGTTTATTAAACTTTTCGAGATAACGTGGTTTATTACGGAACGGAAGGGCACAGGTATCCAAAGTACAGTGGATTCCTTTTTCCTTGGCCTTGGTAAAGAGGGCAATTAGGAAATCAATCTGTAAGAGGGCTTCTCCTCCACTGACAGTGATTCCTCCCTTGTCTCCCCAGAAACCACGGTAGCGAAGGGCTTCTGTCAAGACATCGTCTACTGTCCGTTCGCGTGATTTATTGGTCTCCATAGCCCATGTGTCTGGGTTATGGCAGTACTGGCAACGCATGTGACAGCCCTGCAAAAAGACAATAAACCGAATCCCAGGGCCATCTACCGCCCCAAAACTCTCTGTCGAATGCACCATTCCTGTCACTTGTCCATAGTCAATTGTTTCTTCAGACATATCGTCACCTTCCTTGAAACCGTTTTATAGTTTTATTATATCACGAGTAAGGTGAAAAACAAGGTTTTTTTGTCTATTTTTTAGAAAGCAATCTGTTTTTCACTTTCATTTTCAATTTCTTTTAATGATCCGATTCAAAATCAAAACCATACAAGGTTGCAAAATAGTCCTCAGGGCGCTCTGCACGGCGGATTTGGCGGGCTTTTCCTTCTTCGGTATAGAGGATTTCTGCCGAGCGTAGTTTGGCATTGTACTGGTAACCCATGGAGAATCCATGTGCACCTGTATCATGAATCACTAGCAAATCACCGATTTCTGTATGAGGTAGTTCGCGGTTCACTGCAAATTTATCATTGTTTTCACAGAGTGAACCAACCACATCTACCACCTCAACTGGTCCATCTGGATGGGTCAGATTGGTGATATGGTGGTAGGCTCCATACATGGCGGGGCGCATGAGGTTGACTGCTGAGGCATCCACGCCCAGATAGGTACGGTAGGTTTTTTTCTTATGAGTGACTCTTGTGACGAGAGCTCCGTGAGGCGCCAACATAAAGCGGCCTAATTCAGTAAAAATCTTAACCTGACCAAGACCTGCTGATGTAAGGACTTCCTCATAAACCTTACGAACTCCCTCACCAATCACAGCGATGTCATTTGGCTCCTGGTCTGGGCGATAATTGACTCCGATTCCGCCGGAAAGATTGATAAAGTCTAGCGAAATACCCAACTTTTCCTTAATTTCAACGGCTAATTCAAAAAGCTGACGCGCCAACTCTGGGTAGTAGAGATGGGTGACGGTATTGGATGCTAGGAAAGAGTGAATCCCAAATGTCTTGGCTCCTTTTTCCTTCAAAACCGCAAAGGCTTCAAAAAGCTGATCCTTGGTCATGCCAAACTTGGCTTCTCCAGGATTGTCCATGATGTCTGTCCCTAGCTCAAAAACTCCTCCAGGATTGTAACGACAAGAGATAATTTCTGGAATGCCTGCCGCTCGCTCTAGATGTTCAATATCTTCAAAGGCATCCAAGTTAATGGTCGCACCTAATTCACGCGCATAGGCATATTCCTTGTCAGGCGTGTTGTTAGAAGAGAACATGATTTCAGAACCGGGGAAATCCAGTTTATGGCTCATCAAAAGTTCCACATAACTAGAACAGTCCACACCACAACCTTCCTCTTGGAGGATTTTCAAGATGGCTGGAGTTGGAGTAGCCTTAACTGCAAAATATTCTTTAAAGCCCTCATTCCACGAAAAAGCCTTGTTTACTGCTCGCGCTTTCTCGCGAATCCCCTTCTCATCATACAAGTGAAAGGGAGTCGGGAACTCTGCAACAATCGTTTCTAAATCTTCTCGGCTGATAAATGGTGTTTTCATAGGCATCCTTCTATTCTATTTGCAAAGAAAGGCTGGGACAATCGTTCCAACCTTTAGTTCTATCTCTTATTTGTCTTCGTCAAAGATATTTCCAATCTCGACATCGATGGATTGGTTCTTGACATCAATATTGGTTACTTTCAAGAGTGACTTGTAATCGAACTGCTTTTCACGTTCTTCTTGGGCATTGTCTGCAAAGACTGCGACACCAGCTAGTTCAGAATCGAACTCACGCAAGAGACTGATCATCCCGTTGACAGTTCCGCCGCCTTTCAAGAAGTCATCCACGATCAAAACACGACTGCCTGCCTTGAGGCTGCGTTTTGAAAGGAACATTTTCTCAATGCGGTCACCGCTGGAACCTGAAACATAGTTGACGCTGACCGTTGAACCTTCGGTAATTTTCAAGTCACGACGCACAATGACAAATGGAACATTGAGGACATTGGCAACTGCATTTGCGAGTGGCACCCCTTTTGTTGCTACTGTCATAACAGCATCAATTTTTTGGTCCATAAAGCTCTTGGCAATGATGCGCCCAATATTTTTCAAAATGGCAGGTGTACTGAGCAAATCAGATAGGTAGATGTAGCCACCTGGCAAGATACGGTCGCTTTCTGAAAGTTTGTCACGCAAGTCTGCGATCATTTCTTTGGCTTCATGACTAGAGATTGATGGTGTAAAGATAACGCCACCACCTGCTCCAGTCACAGTCTGAATATGGCCGATTTCAATTTCCTCAAAGGCACGCTTGATAATCACGATGTCCTCTGAAATCGATGATTTAGCAGATTCGTACTTTTCTGCAAAGGTGTTGAGACTAGTTAGTTTGTATGGATTATTAATCAAATAGTTGGAAATGACAACCATCCGATCACTTCTTCTTAATTTCATTTTTATTTACCATTCCATTTAATTTTGATATTTTATCCATTATACCATATTCACATAAAAAAACGAACATTATTGCGTAAAAAATGCTCGTTTTTCTTAAATCATTAATCTAAATCTGGTTTATAGAAGGAACGATTGTCCATAGCGAAGATTTTATTGGTCATCTCTCCTTTGTCCACCAAAGCTAGAGCTGTTGTCATCATCATCATGCTGGCATCGAGATTATCGATCATGTGGATAATCTCTGCCTCCATAATGCGTGGACGGACTGGACTTCCATACTCCAGCAAGCCATGGTGACTGAGGATGACATGGCGCAGTAGCACCACTTCTTCTCTAGTATCATCGATACCCAGTTCCATGACTGTCTTGGTAATTTCGCTATCGATGAGGGCGATATGGCCGATAAGATTGCCTCGCACTGTGTACTCCGTCTGATCGGGACCACTGAGTTCTAGAACCTTGGCCAAGTCGTGCAACATAATCCCAGCATAGAGCAGGCTCTTGTTGAGCTGAGGATAGATCTCGCTAATGGCATCTGCCAAACGCACCATGGTTGCTGTATGATAGGCCAAACCCGTTTCAAAGGCATGGTGGTTGGTCTTGGCAGCTGGATAGGAGTAGAATTCCTTATCATACTTGGTGTAGAGACTGCGAACGATACGCTGCCAGACAGGATTTTCAATCTTGAAAATCATTTGCGACATGTAGTCACGAATCTCCTTGACATCAACCGGCGATTTGACCTTGAAGTCAGCTGGATCATTGGGTTCCCCAGGCTGAGGCAAGCGGAGAGTAATTTGATTGACTTGAGGAGTATTATTATAAACTTCTCTGCGCCCTTTCATGTGGACCACTTTCCCTGCGGTAAAGGCCTCAACGTTATGAGGCTGAGCATCCCAGAGTTTTCCTTCAATCTCGCCGCTATCGTCTTGGAAGGTAAAGGCTAGGTAGTTTTTCCCAGCACGCGTCTGTCTCAGGTCAGCTGACTTAATCAGGTAAAAACCTTCAAACAGCTCATCTTTTTTCATGTGACTAATCTTCATATTCTTCCTCATCTTCTTGGAAATGGAGTAGATCAAGCGCAGGCTCACCTTCTGATAACTCAATGTGACGGAGCGTCCGCTCAATAGCTGTGGTGCGACGGTTTAATAATTCATCAATATTGCCAGAGGCATGTTGGAGATGCTTTTGTGCCTTGACCAGAATGCCACCAAACTTGCCAAACTCGGTCTTGACACTAGCAAGAGTCTTGCTGATATGATCTGCACTCTTTTGGATATTGAGAGTTTTGAAGCCAACTGATAGAGAATTGAGCAGGGCTGACAGGGTACTTGGTCCTGCAACGATAATCTGCTCCTCCCGTCTCAAATCATCGAAGAAGACCGGATTGCGGACGATTTCCGAATAAAGTCCTTCTGTCGGAACAAACAAGACTCCAAAATTGGTCGTTCGAGGCGGCGCTATGTACTTGCTCTTGATATCCTTGGCGAAACGCTTAACGCTGGCTAGGAGTGACTTGCGACAGCGTTCAATCTCGTCCTTATCACCTGCTTCATAGGCTTCTTCTAGGCGGTAATAATCTGCCAGTGGAAACTTGGAGTCAATCGGTAGGTAGACGTATTCCTGATCGCCTTGGCCAGGTAACTTGATAGCGTACTCCACTCGTTCACTGGAGTTTTCAACCGTTGCAAATTCTCGTTCGTACTGGGCAGGAGTCATGATATCCTCGATGATTTGTCCCAGTTGCAATTCACCCAGAATCCCTCGCGTCTTGGTCCCGGAGAGAACCTTGTTAAGAGCACCAACATCGCGGGCAACTGTCTGCATTTCTCCAAGGCCACGATTGACAGACTCTAGTTGCTTGGAGACTGTCTCGAAGGAAGCCTGCAAGCGCGTCTGCAAGGTCTTTTCCAACTTTTCCTCGACTGTCTGGCGCATTTGCTCCAAGCGTTGCTCATTTGATTCCTGCAGGGCTTGGAGACGTTGGTCGGTCTTGTCCCTAGTTTGCAAAAGATTATCTGTCATTTCTTGACGGACTTGAGTCAGGCCTTGGTGCAACTCCATTCGCACTTCTTGCAAACGGTCGATGACAGCCACTTCCAAATCTTTTTGATCTAGCTGACTGGCTTGCCTAGCTTGTTCAAAG
Source organism: Streptococcus oralis (assembly GCF_001579025.1). Lineage (GTDB taxonomy): Bacteria > Bacillota > Bacilli > Lactobacillales > Streptococcaceae > Streptococcus > Streptococcus oralis_X. Next base: position 51,046 of record NZ_KQ970235.1, on the reverse strand, counting down.
CGATAATCTAGTTGATCCGAAAGATCGTCTGCCTGATCCTCCAAACTCTTGCTTAGGTGTTTCTCCTGCTTATCCTGCCTTTGCCAAATCAGAAAGAGAACAGCTAGATTAGCAATTAATAATAGTAATAATACAGTCTCCATCCTACCTCCTGTCCTTGCTATGCAGCACGACGACATAGCCATCTGGGCAAGTTATCGAAACTTCCCTATCTATATATTCGTTAGAAGCGTAAACTTTTTTAAAGAAAAAATTCTCCTCTGTCAACTCATATTTGGCCCCGAGAATGGTCAACTGGCTATCCCGAACCGGCATAAAGGCTAGATAGTCATAGTCCGAACGGGGTTGAAGCTGACTGGTTCCTTCTGGACAATAGCTAATCAAGTTTTGCCCATCCTCAATTTCTATCTGGCGCATATAGGGTGCCAACTTGGGATTGCTAGGTAAAAAGACATTGGCCAGCATATGATCGATGCGACCACCTAGGGCACCAAAAATGGTCACCTGAGCCTGAGGATTTTGCTCAAAGATGGTCAAGAGAGCCAATTCCAGATCCGTATCATCCTTTTCTGGCTGGGCTTGGACAAAGTGCTGGGCACGTGCATGAATCACCTGTCGCTCTTCCACAGTCACAGAGTCAAAATCCCCAACTGCTAGAGCCAGAGGAAGGTCTTCTTCCAAGACCCAGAGCGAGCCTCGATCCACACCGACAAAGCAGTCAAAATCCGTCCGATAATGACCGCGATCTCCGCCTGCAAAAACAGCAACCCTAGTCCAGTTGTTTTCTGAGAGTTTGTACTCGTTCATTGACATCTCCCTTAAAGACATAGGACCCTGCTACAAAAACGGTCGCACCAGCTTCTTTAGCCTGAGCAATGGTTTGGTCATCAATCCCACCATCGACTTCAATCTCAAAGCTCAAACCTTTTTCCTCACGAAGGGCAACCAACTCACGAATCTTATCCATGGTTTCAGGTAGAAAGGCTTGTCCTCCAAATCCAGGATTCACTGTCATGACCAAGACTTGGTCCACTAGGTGAAGGACATGCTTGATCGCCTCCACAGGTGTCCCAGGATTGATAACCACAGAAGGTTTAACACCGAGAGAGCGAATTTTTTGGAGGGCGCCATGGATATGAGGCGTTGCTTCCACATGGATACTGATGATATCCGCTCCCGCACGCGCAAAGTCTTCTAGATGATGTTCAGGATTTGCTACCATCAAGTGGCAGTCAAAGACCATCTTGCTATGAGGGCGAAGAGCTTCAACCACACCTGCACCAAAACTGATTTGCGGTACAAAGTGACCATCCATGATATCGATATGGGCATATTCTGCGCCAGTTGCTTCTAGGCGTTTGATTTCACGTTCAAAGTTGGCATAATCTGCTGCCAGAATTGACGGAGCAATCTTGTATTGAGACATAGGTTTCTCCTTATTTTGGAATTTTTTTGCTGACTTTTTTATAGGTTTCTCTGCGATTTTCAATCTCACTGAGGAATTGCAGGTAGTTGTCAAAACGGAAGGATGCAATGATTCCTTCTTCTACAGCTGGCTTAACCGCACAGGACGGCTCATGGGTATGGGTACAAGTACGGAACTTGCAGTCTCGACTGACACTGGCAATCTCTGGAAAAGCCTGATTGAGATCTTCTGCTGTTGACACTTCATAATCCAGTGATGAAAAGCCTGGTGTGTCCGCGATTTTACCCCCATTGAGGTTGTAAAAACTAACAGCTCGAGTGGTATGACGACCGCGACCTAGACTATCTGAGATTTCTCCCGTCTCTAGATTGAGGTCCGGTGCAATTTTATTAAGGAGGGTTGACTTTCCAACACCTGTCTGTCCCATAAAGACCGTAACCTTGCCTGTCAAAAGGGGCAAGAGCTCTTCCTTACTGGTCACAAAATCATAACCAATAGCACGATAGGTCCGCTCGTAAAAATCCAGTTCTCCCCCATCTTCCAGTAAGTCCATCTTGGAAATATAGACGATAGGATGAATGCCCTTATGTTCTAAGAGTACCAAGAAGCGATCCAGCAAATTGCTATTAAAATCAGGTTCCTTGACGGACATGATCACCACGGCTTGGTCAATATTGACAATAGGCGGACGGACCAGACTGTTTTCCCGTTCATGAATCTTGAGGATATAACCTTCGGAATTTTCCTCTGCAGAAAAATCTACCCAATCCCCGACATAGGGTGTGTGGCCTTTTTTACGGAAATTCCCACGCGCACGTGTCTGATAAACCTGACCATCACTCTCTACATAGTAGAATCCTGCCAAGGCTTTAATGATTTGTCCCTGCATCTTAGAGTCCTTGTCCTTTAAGCGCATCTGCCAGACTGGCAAATTCTTCTAAGCTGAGAGCTTCACCACGCACAGATGGAGACAATCCAGCCTGGTCCAGAGCCTTGGTCAATTTATCCTTGACTTCATCAGTTTTCCCAAAGTAGCCTGTTAAGTTGTTCCATAAGGTCTTGCGACGATGGGTGAAACTAGCCTTGCATACCTTAAAGAAGAAGTTCTCATCTTTTACTGTTACAGCAGGTTCTGGACGGCGCACCATTTTTAAAATGGCTGAGTCCACGTTTGGGGCTGGCACAAAGACCGTACGAGGCACAATGAAGGCAACCTTTGCTGTCATATAATACTGCACCGCAATCGACAAACTACCATAAGCCTTAGTATTTGGCTGTGCTGAGATGCGATCCGCCACTTCTTTCTGCATCATGACGACAAACTCACTAAAAGGAATGCCACTTTCAATCAAGTGCATGAGAATAGGCGTCGTAATGTAGTAAGGCAAGTTGGCTACCACCTTAATGGGCAGGTCAGGATTTTTGAAATTCTGGATATGTTGCGCCAAATCGACCTTGAGAATGTCCTCGTTGACTACGGTAACATTGTCAAAATCACGTAGGGTATCCGCTAGAATTGGCACCAAACGGTGGTCAATCTCAAAGGCCATGACTTGAGCTGCACGCTCAGCCAAAAATTCAGTCAAAGCACCAATCCCTGGACCAATTTCAATAACATTGACCTGATCGTCAATTTCAGCTGTATCCACGATCTTTTGAAGAATATTGGTATCCGTCAGGAAATTTTGCCCGAAGGACTTTTTAAAGGTAAAACCGTGACGCTCCAGCACTGCCTTGGTCACGCTATAATCTGCAATTCTCATCTATTCTCTTTTCTAATATAGTAAGCTTCTGGAGTATAATGATAGAGCAAAACTAATAAGGGTGTTCCATCAAATCCTTCCACCATCTCTTTTAGGAGTGCATCTGGATGAATGATTTCTCGTGTTTTGGTGAAATAAACTCCGTGTTCCCCGTTTCTATTACGAAGTTCCCAGACAACATTATTCCCTTGGACAGAAGGTAGGTAACGTTCCAATTCTAGAAAATCAAAAAAATCTTTCACCGTCATGTCTTCCGGAACTTCAAATTCTACCTTGTGAGGTAACACATCATCCCCCATACAGACAGAATCTCTATCAACTCGGATTTTCATTTTGCTCTCTCCTTATAAGTTTCTATTTGAACGCTATCAAAATAAATCTAAGTACCTCTATTGTAACACATTCTCCATGCATTTTGAGGTCTGCTCAACTATTATCATAAGATTTCATCACCTCTTCCACTTCTGCCAAGGTCACTCCAAACAGAGTTAGATATCTGAATTTCTTTTCACTATTGAAGCAGTCCATGGAATTTATTTTTCTCATCCTTTATGGATTGTCTCTTGAGAAAGTCAGGTGCTCAAGCAAAGAATAGAGTTTTTCTTGCTCCTCTTCTTCGTAAGCAGGTGCATTTGCTTTTACTTCCTTGCATTTCTCGTCATATAAAAATCCTTCATAGCGATCTTCTGTAGATAAAGCTGTATAAACTTTGGCCATTTCTTTAGGACTAATCGAAAATTTTGACTTGATTTTATACAGATTTTTCATAAAAGTGCTGAGGTGATCATAGCGACGCATATCTACTTTGACATTGGTCACACGGATTGCCTGAACCTTGATACCTTTCCAATGTTTCCGCATATAAAGCGACAGCATCAACAAGGCCAGTTTATTTTGATAATAGGTCTTAGCAGGACTATAATGTTTTTGACCAGATAAATTTTCAAAATCAAGTTTCATGAAAGGATAGAGTATCAGCCCTTGAGAAGAAATATTAATAATCCGACCACTCTCAGACTTTTCCAACAAGCCCTTTAACAAGGTAGAAAGTAAAAAGGGAGCAACCACATTGGTCACAAATTGCTTTTCTAATCCCTCCTTAGTCCGGATGGGCTTTTTGACCGACAAATCAAAGTCAGCTGCATTGTTAATCAGAACGTCTAGAACGTCTTCTTTTTGAATATACTGTTCCGCTGCTTTTCTGACACTCTTCATATCAGATAGATCAACCAAGATATAATCTACATGTGGATTTCCTGTCTGTTGACGAATTTCCTCACAAGCTTGCTCGGCAGCTTCTTCCCGTCTACAAAAGAGAGTTACCGACCAGCCTTTTTCAGCTAGTTGTTTAGCAACCTGATAACCAATACCACTATTGCCACCTGTAATAATCACTCTTTTCATTTCTGACTCCGTTAGTCTGAATACTTAGCCATCACTTCTTCCACTTCTGCCAAGGTTACCCCAAATAACTCTAAGCGCTTGAGGAGTTGCTTGCCGTTGGAATAGCCGATACGGAGGCTTTCTCCTAGATATTCTCTGCGTTTTCGACTATCCGCTCCTGCTAGGAAACCAAGGCGAATCAAATCACTCCGACTAATGTCAAACTCGTTCTCGTTTTCAAATTGTTCTGTCACCTGAACCAGCGCTGTTTTCAGGTCCTCATAGCTAGCATGTTCGATTCCCAGTGAACGCCCCTTGGTCTTGGATTTGGGAACAGCCTCATCTCGCTTGAGAAAGGCATGCTGAACTGTCGGAATGGCCGTAATAATCATGCGACGAATCCGTTCTCCATTAAAATCTGGATCTGTAAATACAATGACTCCATGCAGTTCATGCAGGCGACGAATCCGATCTATATCCTGGTCATTTATGGCGGAACCTCGTGTTTCATAGGTCTCTACATCAAAGTAACGTTTGAGATTGGCCGTATCATCGCGACCTTCAACCACGATGACTTGGGAAATTTTTTCTTTCATCACTTGCTGTCCAATCCAAAGATACGCTCTGCATTGGCACTTGTCACAGCAGCTAATTCTTCTGTCGTCATGCCACGCAAGTCAGCGATAAAGTCCACCACATAGCGAGTATAAGCTGTTTTGTTTTCGCGACCACGTTTAGGAACTGGTGCCAAGTAAGGGGCATCCGTCTCCACCAAAATCTTTTCCAAAGGAAGTTCTCTGGCAGCTTCTTGGATATCCGTCGCTTTCTTAAAGGTCACCACTCCTGAGAAGGAAACGGTCATACCAAGCTCAACAAACTTCTCAGCCCACTCAAGAGAACCTGAAAATGAATGCATGATGCCACCACGAGGACCAACTCCCTCGCTCTTGATGATCTCATAAGTATCTTCTAGCGCATCACGGGTATGGACCACAAAAGGTAAATCTAACTCCTTGGATAACTGAATCTGACGGCGAAAAACCTGCTCCTGCACTTCCTTAGGTGCTGTCATCCAATGGTAGTCCAGACCAATCTCCCCCAAGGCAACAACCTTGGGATGTTTTAGTTTTTCAAGCAAGTAAGCTTCGACCTCATCT
>NZ_KQ970235.1:0-45036 GCF_001579025.1 Streptococcus oralis | reverse complement strand
TTTTAGTTTTTCAAGCAAGTAAGCTTCGACCTCATCTGTGTAAGTCCCTGCTTCCGTCGGATGCCAGCCAATAGTTGCGTAGAGTTGCTCATACTCATCTGTCAATTCTAGGGCTCGCTCAATGGTCGGTGTATCAAAACCAACAATATTCATCTGTGTCACACCCATCTCAGCAGCCAAGGCGATTTCTTCTGCCTCACGTCCTGCAAATTCTTCTACATTTAAATGTGTGTGCGTATCAAAAATATCCAAACTATATTTCCTTCTCTTTCCTCAATGTTCCTTAGCTACCAAAAGAAAAGACTTTCTCTCTTCTATACTTCCCTATACTTCCCCTAGTTTCTATTCACTTTGGTTAGTACTTGGTTAGTTCTATGGTTAGCATCTACAGATGAATTTGATTAAGTTTCTCTCTCAATTCATCTTGTATATTTTTTGTTACATGACTATAGATCCTTAAAGTGATAGATTCATCTCTATGTCCAACTCGCTCCATAATAGCCTTTATGGGTATCCCTAGTTCAGCCAATAAACTAATATGCGAATGTCTAAGCATGTGAATATTATAGGATCTGTGCCCACCCAACACTACTTCACAAATATTTTTGATAAATCTATATAATAAAGGCTGTCTCATAATGTTACCTTGCTCAGTCACAAAGATGAACTCCTCATCAAAACAGTTACTACGAAAGTACTCGATAATTTCCAAGCAACGTTCACTTAGTACTATCGTCCTGACAGAACCTACTGTTTTCGTTGTCTGTAAGATTCTCTCATCATATCCATGAGCAACATAATCTATTGTATGATCAATTGTTAAAAGATTCGCTTTGAAGTTTACATCTTGATAGCGAACCCCTATAAACTCTGCAAAACGAAGACCAGTTAAAAAGATAAATTCCATTGCCAAAGCATAACGCTTATCTTTATTGTGACTTTCACAATACGATAAAACCTGTCCTAGTTCCTCTCTACTAATGAAATTATCCTTAGCTTTTTGCAACTTCTCATAGTCCACTTTCTGCTTCGGAATTACCACCCCTTTAACTGGTGAGTCAGAAATATATCCGACCTTTACAGCATAATCAAAGATACCATGCAAGTATATTTTTCGATTTTTTCTTGTTGAATTTTGAACATTCAAATTCATTAGATATGTTTGAACTAGCTGAGTGGTGTAATCTGATATTCTCAAATTTCCTACTGCTCCCATGAAAAGCTCTAAACTTTTCATCTCACTTCTATAACTAGAAGATTTTATCTCACTGGAGCGAATCATTTTCCATTCTTCCAATAGTTGACTAAAAATCATTTCTTCTAGTTGTTTCTTTTCAACTTCCTCTTTTGTAGGGGCGGTTAGAAGTTTTTCGATTTTTAGCGCTAAACGACGTTTTGCTTCTGCTTGAGAAACTCTAGATTTTGATTTTAGAGTCACAGAGACTTGCTTCCACTTTCCCTCTCGTTCATGATAGAATTTCTCATAATAACGGTATTTACCATTATCCAATTTTTTAAAAAACATTTCTTCTCCTTGTACTTTTAAAGCAAAGGAAAGCTATGTAGCATAGCTTAATTATAACATAACTACATAGCTTCCTCATATTTCTTTTGTTTATAAAGCAGAAATTCCTTATAACCTTCAACATTTATATATACTCTCTTATGAGAAGGCTTCAAAATGTATCCTTGGAATTTTTCATTTCTTCGCATTTCTGTTAGATCATTGTTTAAGGTTTTTAACGGAACATCAAATAATTCCGTAATCCCTTTCTTGCTTTTATATATATTTTCCATAAATTTCTCCTATTTTTGATATAATAGGGATGGTAAAAGACATTCTCTTTTATTACCTACTTAGCTTGTCAGTTGCTCCGCCAAAAGTGTCTGACAAGCTTTTTATGTTATCGTAAAACTCGGTAGTATATTCTTTCACACCATAATGAGTTTCATGTTTTGTGGTACGTGAAAAAGTCGGTGGACTGTTAATTTTATAAGTTTTCATAAGTTCAGCCTTTGTTGTTGTAATTTCCAAAGGCTTTTCAATTCCTCTGCTAGTTCGATAAATTCTGATACCCTTGGGATACATATGTAGGCGAGCACCTTTTATAATTGCTTTGTTTTCTGAACCCTCATCACCTATCTGCAAATTAGATAAATAAGCAATCAAATAATTCCCAACCTTGTCAGCTCTCCGTAGCCTTTTGGTCTTTGTGAAACCTTTCACCCACATCTTAGCAAGGTCATTGTTAGGAATTGTTAGTTCGGAATCGTTCTTTAATAACACATGCAAATGCCACCTTCCACTAGCTTGTGGCTCAATGACCGTAATATAATCAACATTTCCAAACTGATTACGAATGCGTCGAATGAACGCTTTGAAATCCATGTAAACTATAGCCGGATCGGTAACATGGTCTCGATAAGTCAACGTTATCCATAACTGGTTGATACCTCCCGTAAAATTATGAGATACTAGACGGCGTAGTTTTTTCATAGTCTGTTTAGTAGACTTCAAATTATCGAGTCGTGTACTACTGGAAGTATCCATAGCGTGAATTTCTCCGGTCTCAAGATTTACGTAACGCTTGCCTTCAATCACTTTGATAATTTGTTCTTGTTGGCCGTTAGCTGTAGTCATTTCTACGGTATCACCATAAACATATGCTTTAACCAATTTATTGGGTAAAATTTGATTCATAATGTCTCCTTTCATTGTGCTTTTGTTTGACGCTTATCAAGTTAAGGCGTCGCACTATCGATGATTAAATTCAGATTTATTCCATGATTTATTGACAATAGGGACCCTCAGATTATAAAACTGATTGTGTCGGCACGGCGAACAAAGTTCGACCGCACCGCCCCAACCAGTCTAATCTATCTTAGCCTATTATCAACAACTTTCACGGCATAAAGAATTTAACCATCTAAGACCACGGATGTTTCAATTTGAACAACGCCCCTTTAATCGTTCGTCTATCTGATTCATTACATATGATGAATACTAGATAGCGCAACCCATTCTTTACATATAGATCAGCGATACCATGAAGAGCATATTTGTTCAAATAAAAGATCCAAGTATCTTTTATTCTTAATAGAGCGTCTGGATCTATCTCTCCAAAAATTTGAAACCGAAAAACTACACACCTAGCTCCAAATTCTTGAATTCCCTGGTTATCCATTGTACCTATAGGAACTCTTTCATCTGCTACGTGCACTCTCTGGACCGACTTGCTTCCATCGGCTTGAACAACTTCCTGAGCTTCGTAAATTGGAACTAGTGTATATGCAAACTGATTTTCCTGAATATTTTCTTTCACTAATTCTACCAATACATTTTGAGTAGAATCTAGAAATCTATTCCAGTTTTTTTGATTTTCTTCTATCTGGACTTTCCTCTGGTACTCCTGAAGTTTTCTGCCACAAAGATGACAAACTTCCTTAATACCTTCAAAAATCTTCATAGGTATTTCTTCGATAATCGACGGCATATTGACCTCCTTTAAAGTTCGACAACTTCATTGACTTTTGCAATCAAACTAAGCTGGTTACGGTACTCTCCATATACAACTGCCTTCTCAATGTCTACAATTTCTACAGTTGTGATCATTGGTTGATACGAGTCATAATCCTTCATCGATGCTAGTGGAACTTTTACAGTGAGTTGCTCTCCAATATTATTTTTTTCGTTTGGATAGTCACTGTCATCAGAAAAGATAAGTACGCCCACTTTTACCCCTTTTTCAATTTCTGAACCAGTTTCACTTTTTTCTATCCACATTGTGGCAGAAATAAAGCGTAACTCTTTTTGAGCAAAGAATAACGAAGCGTTGAACTCTGTAAAATATGATAAGTTCTTAAGTGCCATAAGTCAAAACCTTCTTTCTATATGTAAAAGCAAATCGTCTACTTTTAACGAAATAAATACTGTGACGATTACAGATAGCAACATTTTAAAATCACCTCCTTGCTTATAAGGAGAAATTTTAAAAGAGTTCGGAGTAGATTATGAAATTATTAATCTATTAATTCTTTTCGTAGAATCTCTATAATACGCTCATAGTGTCTTTTGACAGTTTTGTCACTAAGCCCAACTTCCTTTGCAAGTTGCGAGAATGATTTATTCTCAAAAACAACTCCAAACAGAATTTCTCTGTCTCTGTTGCTCAGCAAACTCTTAATAGTATCGTTTATAATAGCAATTTCTTCTTTTTTAATTAAGAGAGACAATGGTCATTATAATCTGCTATCGTATCTAATAAAGAACCTGTGTCACCTGATCTACTATCTAAACTACAAAGACCATAAGATCGATCTTTTCTACATGAATTCTCATAGGGCTGGTTTAATAAGTTATCTACCTTTTTCCAATCGTCAGTAAGTAAAGCTCTTTTAATTGCTTCTTCTCTACGTTGTTCTACTTTTGTTAAATCTACCATAGGTTGGTACCTCCTGCTCGGGTTTACCAACCATACAGAGTTTGTCTTCTCACGCTATCCCCAGTGGAAAAAACTTAGTAGTCATTTTAGATAGAAACAGTCAGATGTATAAAAAAATAGCAGTTATACAAAATCGTATAACTGCTATGCATTTCTAGATATAACTCTCTCTATATTTTTAGTTTTTTATTCATACAATCATTCATCTAAACGATAAAAAATTCTTGTGTTTGACTGCTCTTCAATAGATCCAAAAATAATACGATCTTTACTACTGTCACCATTTACTTCACCTTTAATAGCAACACCCGCAGGAATAAAATTAATGTAGTTTGATGGAGTAACTGTTTCCCAATTAAACTCTTTCCCAAATATTCCAATCCCACTATTATCAGCATTCTTTTTCACATCATGTATTATTCGTTCTGCTGATCTAGAACCTATCCAAGTCAGCACTCCTTTTTCATCAATTTTTATCCTATTCCCGATACCTTGATTTTCAGGAACTCCCCAAGTTCCAACTACAGTAGAAAAATCTCCTTTTACCAATCCATCAATATTCATAATGTTTTCATTTTTAACATCAGCAAACTGTTTCATCTCATTTTCTCTAAAAAATACTATTGACGGACTCTCAAAATATTCATCAAAATGATCTGTCAGCGTTAAAATATCTCTGTCTATAACAGATAAACGTGGTACTCCATCTGGTAATTCGAAGATATCATAAAGAAAAGTATTTTTTGTCGCTCCAACAGTCTCTCCAGATTTTATAATATGTATGTTGTCTCCATCAACTCCATCTACCTCTCTGCCAATATCTCCATTAGCATAAATCGGTATTACCCATTGTTCAGTCTTTTTCCCAAAATCACCAAGTATAATATCATCTTGTACGGTAGAAAATTCAATAACTCCACGTCTTGTACTTCCATTAAAAACCGATTCACCTCTACCTTCCGAATATACTTTAAATGAATGCCCATCAGGATTTCTCCAATTACCAGCAATTGAAGAGAAATTACGATTTTTGATTTCATCAATATTAAGATTTGATTTAATTGGTGTAGGTTGTTCATTCATTTCATTTTTTCTATGAAAAACAGTATAATTAATTGCATTTGGTCTTCCATAACCTTTTTCCTTAGGTTTTTCATTTTTCTGAGAAACCAGAGTGTCTTTTGTTATTTTTTTCGGTATATCATATTTGATAACATTCTCATTCTCTCTTGAAAAGTCAAATCCTACTTCATCTCGATTGAACTCTGATTTTCCTTGGAAAAAATATAAATTCCTATCAAATTTACTATATGTTTGCTCTTCCCCCATTTTGCCATTTGCATATATATTACGTTCTTTTCGTTCTTTTCGTTCTTCTCCTTCTTTTATCCCTTTTACATTCATAACCAAATACCCTTTATCAAAAGTATTATCATTTGCAACAACTAAACTTCCCTTATTTTGTATTTTTTTATCTTTATCAAATACTTTAGCATTTCCCTCCTTATCAATTGTCAAAATCATTTGATTTTCATTTTTCCCCACTTCACTGTACCACGTACCAGATAATGTTTCAAAATTCCCTGATACAATATCAGATTTACTTAATTCCTTATTTACTGATTCAATTTCTACAAATGAATCCTTTGAATCTTTAGAATAGCAACCTGATATAATTACCACTGATAGTATACTTAAAAAAATTTTGACAAGTTTCATATTCTATTCTCCTAAAAAATTATTAAATTCATCTTTTGACATATACTGAGGGCTAGGCATTTTAGGTATTCCTTCAATACCTTCAATAATCTTTGAAACAACTTCTAAGGCAATCCAATTAAAATTGGTCTGCTTTTCAATTTCTTCATTCATATTTCTCCACTCTGTTGGAACCATATACGAGGAATCTTCTGGGAGTTTAGGATAGGTTCCTTTTTCAATAATTTTAGAAAGAAAGCCGTATTCTCCATTCGGCAATGTTAGTAACACATAACCAACATTTCTCTGGTACAAGTCCGATTCTGTCGTAAATAAAACTTTTCCACCATTATTTTTTGCAAAATAATAATGAGCTTCTAAGCTACCTAACTGAGAATATTTCTTCTCACCATTTCCCATGTCCCACTCTTGTAATTTATACACAACTATTTCTTCTGTCATATTACGACTCCAATTGTATTGTTTTTTATCTATTTTAACACAAAATTGTATAGTTTGCTATCCTTTATCGTCTTTTTAGATAGTTAATTGTACTTAAAAAATCATATAAAGGATAGTAGAATAATACAAAAGAGGAAATTACGGATGGAAGCTAATCAATTACAAAAATACATAGCAGTACGTATAAGAGAATGTAGAAAAGAACAGAATCTTAGCCAAGAACAATTATCCAATCAAGCAGGGCTAGGTGTTAAAGCAATACAAAACATTGAGAATATGAAATATGATTTTAAAATACACACACTTGAAAAAGTGCTTACTGCTTTAGGACTGACCGTAGAAGACTTCTTTAATTTTCCACTCTCAAATAATTACGTCCCTATCGCTACATTGATTGATAACATCTCAGATTTATCTCACACAAAAAAATTAAAAATAATTTCTTTGTTCAATGAAATTATAAAAAATATAGATTAAAAGAGGAACTCTCAATGAATTCCTCTTTTTGTATGCTACTTTAACTTTCCTTCGGTTAGTTTTTTTACTTTATAGATACTAACTATTCTGATGAAAATTTAAAATTTCATATTTTTCAGAGATTACATTTCTATTTTCATCCAAAAAAGTTCGCTTTATCCACCGTCCTCGTATTTCACTTGACACCGAAATGGTTCTATCCATTCTTTTAATTTCCCTAAATAATTCACTAGAAAACTTTGCCTTTACTATTCCAGATAAAGTTTTTATAGAGACATTATTTCGAGCATTGGATGCACTAGATACTATTCCTTCAAAATCGAATTCTTCTGAAAACACTTCCGCATCATCTTGCTTTTGAACTAGAGAATTTAAGTCTTGAATAAATTTATCACTTTGTTCATTAACAATAATAGTGGATAACTTTTTCTTGTCCTTTTCCAAAGTTACAGTAAGGCCGTTTTCTTTTATGACATTATAAAATTCAACGAAAGATTTTACTATTTTATTATTCTCAAAAATTACATCTGAGTAGACATCCGACGCCTCTTTGTAATTTATAGATTCTGTAAAAACAATAAAGTCATCGAAATAAAGTTCAAATTCATCCTCAAAAAGAGTAACCTCTTCCGGACGAACTATTTCAAAATTTATATTGAATGAACCGGGGGTAAATGGTGTTAGTACAAGTTTCCCATTAGTAAATATATTATGTTCCCTTAAAAATACTTTTGATCCCTCTATAAAATTTTCCATCAAATTTATCGCTTTAGCAACGACATCTAAATCTGCTGAGTGTGAATTATAAGAATCAACTAGCTTTATTGTCAGTTGTTTATTATTTAAAATATCTGAAAATGTTGTGGCATATTCACTACATAGCATATTAAAACTTTTTCCACTAATCAAATCCCGCTCAAATTTTGAATCGTCCTCAGGGAAATACTCACTCGCATTAATGTTATTCTCTAATTCGAAAATTTTAACACCATATTTAACAAAGATATTATTATTTTCTCTTTTTAGAATGGAAAAGTCATCTTCTAAATAAAACTCTTGAAGAAGTGTATTCGTAGAAATATCAGAAAATAGAGTTTTCAAATTCTTAATAGAAAGAGGTTTTACAAAAAATGTATCAAAATCAATTGCATATACAAAATAATATTTATCATCGATCTTCTTAGTAATAAATGACAATGGAATATCATAGTAATCAAAAATATAAAGATATTCTACTGATTCAAAATCCAAAATACTACTCATTTTCTACACCTCCTTCCTGAGCATCAAGAAAATTCACATCCTGAAACTCCCACAAATTTAAATGTTCTCCTTCTAACAGTCCCACACCATGACTAGGTAAAATATTTATCAACACAGCAACTTTATCTTTAAATTTAGGATAACGTTTTTTTAGTTCTTCAATTGCTTGCTCTGATGCAAAAAACGATAAAGCTTTGGCCTCACATAATTTTGGGGGCGGAAAATTCAAACCTAAATCTACGTGGGTTTTAAAGTCATCTTTTTCAGGAACCTCACTATTACATAATCTATAAAACGAACCTTCCATCTCTTTTGCTTCAGATGGCGGACAAGCATCTGGATAATCTTCACCATACTTCAACATATAATTCCCCTTCAAATTAAAACCAACTATTATTATTTTACTCTATGCAAAGTAAGTTTTCAAGTATCTACAAATATTATAGTGAAATAAAAAGAGAGATTTATCTCCCTCTTCGTTATGCTACTTTAACTTTCCTTTGGTTAGTTTTATGGTTAATTTATACCTTAATAATGTCAAGAGTCCTTAAACTGTACTCCAAACACTCTAGATATGAGTATCAAAAATCATCTCTTCTAACCTCATTTTCTTCCCTCTATTATACCAAAAATAGCATCCCTCGGCTTGTAAAAATATTCTAATACCAATCATTCTCCCTTGACTGCCTTTTTTCAAAGCAGTATAATAACACTTATTGAAATTTTCATCAAAGGAAAAGAAAATGTTTAGAAAATTAAAATATACCTTTATCGGTCGACCACTCAAGTCTCTCACAGACGGTGAAGGGGGATTGTTAGGGAAAATGCAGGCACTTGCAATGTTATCCAGTGATGCCCTGTCTTCTATTGCCTATGGACCCGAACAAGTCATTCTCGTATTAGTCAGTCTCTCTCCTCTCGCTATTTGGTGGAGCCTCCCTATCGGTATTTTTGTCCTCTTACTGCTCGCTAGCTTGACCATTTCCTATCGTCAAATTATTCACGCCTATCCTCAAGGTGGAGGAGCTTATATGGTTACTCGGGAAAATCTCTCCCCTGAACTAGGCTTGATTGCAGGGGGCAGTCTCCTTGTTGACTATATGCTGACAGTAGCCGTATCCGTTGCGTCTGGAGCTGATGCTATTACAGCAGCCATCCCTGCCTTCCATCCCTACAATCTTCATATCTCTATTTTCCTAGTCTGCCTGCTCATGCTCTTAAATTTAAGAGGCTTGAAAGAATCTGCCAGCTCTCTGATGATTCCCGTCTACCTCTTTATCTTCAGTACCGTCTTTCTCTTGCTTTATGGGTTTTTTCAACTATTTACAGGTTCCCTAAACTATCAGGCGACTTCAACCATTGGACAAACTGTTCCGAGCCTTTCCATCGTTCTCCTATTGAGAGCCTTTACCAGTGGCTCTGCCTCTCTGACAGGGGTTGAGGCTATTTCAAATGCGGTACCATTTTTCAAAACTCCGAAAGAAAAGAATGCTGCTCAAACCTTGACCATCATGTCGCTGATTTTAGGATTTCTTTTTGCAGGCATTACCTTCCTAAACTACTGGATGGGCATCACTCCTCAAAATGGAGAAACCATCCTCTCGCAAATGGCAAAGGGCATTCTTGGTGATTCATTCTTTGGTCATGCTAGCTACTATCTCTTCCAGTTCTCAACAGCCCTGATTCTAGCTGTAGCTGCAAATACTGGCTTTTCAGCCTTCCCTATGCTGGCTTACAATATGGCTAAAAACAAGTACATGCCCCATCTCTTTATGGAAAAGGGGGATCGTCTCGGCTACTCCAACGGTATCTTAACTCTGGCCTTTGGGGCTATGATCCTTCTTCTCATTTTTAACGGGAATACTGAACGCTTGATTCCTCTTTATACTATCGGGGTCTTCGTTCCCTTTGCCCTTTCTCAGACTGGGATGATTCGCCATTGGAAAAAGGAAAAAGGAGCAAACTTTTTAAAACCTGCCTTTGCTAATATCCTTGGGGCCATCATTTGTTATGCTATTGTCCTCATTTTACTCCTCTTCAGACTGGGTGATATCTGGCCATTCTTCCCAATTATCCTAGTTTTAACCTTCCTCTTTTTGTCCATTCACAGCCATTACCAAAAAGTGGCAAAACAACTGCGACTCTACGAAGGAATTGAAAAACGTACCTACGATGGCAATCTGGTTCTTGTCCTAGTAGGAAATGTTACTCGAGTAAGTGTCGGAGCCATTAACTACGCTCAAAGTATCGGTGATGAAGTGTTGGCCATGCACATTTCTACTAAAGAAACGGCCGAAAAAGACCAAGAAATTCTTCAGGAATTTGCCGATTATTTCCCAAATATCACTCTGAAGAATATCAATACCAGCTACCGCGACATCATCACCCCTAGCGTTAAGTATGTCAAACGAATCGCCCAAGAAGCTAAGCAAAAAAACTACACCGTTACAGTTCTTGTACCACAGTTTATCCCTAACAAGCCTTGGCAAAATATCCTGCACAATCAAATGAGCCTTAAACTAAAATACGCTCTCAGATGGCACGAAGACGTCGTTGTCGCTAGCTACTCTTATCACTTAAAAGAATAAACAAAAACTCAAAATCAGTAACTTATATCTGGTTTTGAGTTTTTTGTATGTGACCTTTTAAATGAGCCCTCTATGAGTTTCATCTGAAATGACCGATTTCGTGGACAATGCACCCGTTTAAGATAAAAAGAAAAGCCAGTAGACTCGAGTTCCTACTGACTTCTTTGTTGAATTCGTTTGGATTATGCAGCCAAAACTTTGCGTCCTTTACGACGACGAGCTGCCAATACGCGACGACCGTTTTTAGTTGACATACGGTTACGGAATCCGTGTTTGCGCGCACGACGAAGTTTACTTGGTTGATAAGTACGTTTCACGATGAATACCTCCTCATAGATTTTGTATTCGTTTAGCCGGCTATAAAGTGATCAGTTACTAAACATACTTTACTATTCTATCTGATTCTGACCTATTTGTCAATAGCTCTAAGGAAATGTTTCCTGCTTTTCCCTTTGAAAGCCTTATCTACGATACTGGCTCAAGAAACGTGTCATCTTTTCTTGGATTTGCGCTAATTCGTCCACACGAGGAAGGTAAACGATACGGAAATGGTCTGGTTCCTTCCAGTTAAAACCACGACCATGAACCAAGAGAACCTTTTCCTGCTTCAAGAAATCAAGAACGAACTGTTCATCATCATCAATGCGGTACATATTGCGGTCGATTTTAGGGAAGATATAAAGACCCGCCTTCGGCTTGACCGCAGACAAACCTGGGATATCTTGAATGGCATTGTAAATGAAGTTTCTTTGCTCGTAAATCCGTCCACCAGGAAGGAGCAATTCATCCACTGACTGGTGCCCACCTAGTGAAGTTTGTACGACTTGCTGGGCCAAAACGTTAGAGCAAAGGCGCATATTGGACAGCATATTGAGCCCTTCGATATAGCCCTTGACATGAATCTTAGGACCAGACAAGACCATCCATCCTACACGGAAACCAGCGATGCGATGAGATTTTGACAGACCATTCATGCTGACACAGAAAACATCAGGTGCCAAGCTTGCCACAGGTGTATGCACATGCCCATCCATCACCATGCGATCATAAATTTCATCCGCAAAGATGATCAAATCGTTTTGACGGGCAATCTCAATAAGCTCCAACAAGAGTTCCTTAGGATAAAGGGCTCCAGTTGGGTTGTTCGGATTGATAAGGACGATTGCCTTGGTATTGGAAGTAATTTTTGACTTAATATCGTCAATATCTGGGTACCATTCTGCAGCCTCATCACAGATATAGTGAACGGCATTTCCCCCAGCTAGGCTGACCGCGGCTGTCCAGAGAGGATAGTCTGGCATAGGCACCAAGACCTCATCGCCATTATCCAAAAGCCCTTGCATGGACATAACAATCAGCTCACTGACACCATTTCCAAGGTAGATATCATCAATGTCCACATTGGGAAATTTCTTCAGTTGGCAATACTGCATGATAGCCTTACGCGCCGAAAAAATACCCTTGGAATCAGAGTACCCTTCACTATCACGCGCATTCATAATCAAGTCATGAATGACCTCATCTGGCGCTGTAAAGCCAAATTCTGCTGGATTCCCTGTATTCAGACGTAAAATCTTTTCTCCGTTTGCTCGCATCCGCATAGCTTCTTCCAAAACAGGACCACGGATATCATAGGCAACGTGCTCTAACTTACTAGACTTGTTATATTCTTTCATCTTGTTTCCTCAATTCATCGAGATAGTAACATTATACCACTAGAAAGGGATTGCGACAAGTTTCCTGAAATGAGCAAGTAAAGAAAAAACTCACAACGACTAGGTTCTCACCGTCTAAACAACTAGAATACAGAAGTATTTTCTCACATACCAAAAGACAAACCTAGAAAGACCAGCGCTAAAAAGGAGTCATATAAAAGATTAAACATGAGAAAGAGCCCCCACGTGACCAAATAGTCCAAACGACCACTTCTCTTTGCAATCACCAATAAAATGATGTGGTAGACTAGGTGAAAGAGAAGAAATCCAACAAATCCTGGATAAAGAACGGGCACGACTCTTTCCAGCTGCCAAAGCATCACTACTTCACCTACAAGTGACACAAGGATAATTCCATGATAAAGAAAACTTATTTTTTTAGAAGCTTTAACAGACCCTTTCATACTTTCTCATCCCCTCGCTGTGTTTCCTACTATCCCGTTTTCTTTTATTTTAACATATCTCCACCAAATTGAATCTCCGATAATATTTCTTTAAATATGATTTTTACTTTACTTCTTTAGTGAAAAGGGTTACAATAACAGTAAGAAAATTTCAGGAGGTTTCATTATGGCACAACGTTACCAAAATGTTATGGTCGCAATTGATGGTTCTAAAGAAGCGGACTTGGCTTTCGTCAAAGGTGTTTACACTGCTCTACGCAACGAATCCAAGCTCACCATTGCCCATGTTATCGACACACGCGCTCTTCAAAGCGTGTCTACCTTTGATGCTGAAGTTTACGAAGAACTCCAAGTCGATGCTGAAAGTCTGATGAAGGAGTACGAAAAGCGCGCAAGAGATGCTGGTGTGACCGATATTCACATCGTCATCGAAATGGGAAATCCAAAAACCCTCCTTGCCCGTACTATTCCAGACGCAGAAAATGTCGACCTGATTCTCGTTGGTGCAACAGGGCTCAATGCCTTTGAACGCCTCTTGGTTGGCTCTTCATCTGAGTACATTCTCCGCCATGCAAAAGTCGATTTGCTGGTCGTGAGAGAAAGTGAAAAAACATTGTAATCATTAAAAAAGGGAGCCTTGAGCTCCTTTTTGTTTCTATTTTTTTCTTTCTTTATGTCGCTCATAAGCTTTAAACTGACGTTGTAGTTCCTGTCGGATGGCAGGTTCCGGAGCATATTTTTCTTCCCAGTCATCTGGCTTTAAAATCTTGTGTGTAACTAGGTCAAAATGAGCTTTCCCATCAGGGAAGACCTTCCCCATATTTGCCTCATGAACAATGTCAAAGATACGTTCTGGATCTACTCCCATCAAAACAAAACTACCGTATGTAAAATACAGTGTGTCAATCAAAGCATCCACTTGACTGACCAGATTTTGCTTAGCAGGCGTCTTTTTCGCCACTTTCTCTGCCGCTTTATCAAGTGCCTCATGCATGCTTGCAAGGGAGTCTTGGAATTCTTCCTCCGAAGAACTTGCTGCACGAACAAACTCCACTAATTCTTCAATTTTAAAGTCTGCGCGGTGGGTTGCACCTTCAGCATCCCATGCCTGTGGCTCTTCTTGAGTTCGTTCATCCATCATGTGGTGGAAGGTTTTAACCTTATTAAAGTGGTAGTCTCGACTGACAAACACTTTTTCTGAAGCCAAAACACCAAAGTGCTCGAGCGCCTTGTGGATACCATCTTGTTGATTACTTGCCGTAATATGCTTGGCAACTTCTTTGACACTGCTACTACCATTTCCCATAGCAACCGACATACCAACACCCGCCAACATTTCCAGATCGTTGTCGGAATCACCAAAGGCCATGACTTGATTGAGATCAAAACCATATTCTTTCCCGACTCGGCGAATGCCTTCTAGTTTAGAATTTCCTTGGTTAATGATATCTGCTGCAAAAGGATTGCTTCGAGTTAATTTCAAGTCGTCAAAATCACTTGCTGCCTTCTCAGATTCTTCTGGCGTCATCAGCATCAAAACTTGATAAATGGGCTGATTAATCAAGTTAAGCAAGTCGTCTTCCTTTTGAGGAACTGCCTTGCTGACCATTCGATTAAAGGAACGGCTAACGGTTCTTGTCAGAACAGTCGGAATAAAACGACTAACCAGTTGGGAAAAGGAGCCGAGACCAAATGACATAATTTTCGAACCAACAACGGCATGCTCGGTTCCAAGAGCGATTTCTTTACGCTCCTTTTTAGCGTAAGCAATCAGTTGACGCAGGCTTGACTTAGCAATCGGACTCGCAAAGAGCACCTTTTCTTTATTAAAAATGTATTGGCCATTGTAGGTCACCGCAAAGTCTAGGTCCAAGTCTTCCATCAATTCCTTGACAAAAAACGGCCCTCGTCCTGTCGCTACTCCAACAAGCACTCCTTGCTCTTTGACAATCTTAATCGCGTCCTTAGTGGATTTCAAAACACTCTTGCGATCGTTGACTAGCGTTCCATCGATATCAAAAAAAACAGCCTTGACTTCCATCCTGTCCCATTCTCCCCTTTTGTGTTACAATGATTATACCACATTTCAGAAAGAGTGACTAAATCATGCCTAAGAAAATCCTTGTTTTACATACAGGTGGGACTATTTCCATGCAAGCAGACGCCACTGGTGCCGTTGTAACTAGCCAGGAAAATCCCATGAACCATGTTTCCAATCCGCTTGAAGGGATTGAGGTTCATGCCCTAGACTTTTTTAATCTGCCAAGCCCTCATATCAAACCCAAGCATATGCTTGCACTCTATCATAAGATTAAAGAAGAAGCTGATAACTACGATGGAGTTGTCATCACACATGGTACAGATACCTTAGAAGAAACAGCTTACTTCCTTGATACCATGAAAATTCCGCCCATCCCCATCGTTCTAACAGGTGCCATGCGTAGTTCAAACGAACTTGGTAGCGATGGTGTTTATAACTATCTGAGCGCTTTACGAGTTGCCAGTGATGATAAAGCAGCCGACAAGGGTGTGCTGGTCGTCATGAACGATGAGATCCACGCAGCCAAGTATGTTACCAAGACTCATACGACCAACGTCAGCACCTTTCAAACCCCAACACATGGACCACTTGGCCTCATCATGAAGCAAGAAATCCTCTACTTTAAAACGGCTGAACCTCGTGTCCGCTTTGATCTTGAGCATATTCAAGGTCTAGTTCCCATCATCTCAGCCTATGCCGGTATGACAGACGAGCTGATCGATATGTTAGACTTGGAACAGCTGGATGGCTTAGTCATTCAGGCTTTTGGAGCAGGCAATGTTCCCAAAGAAACAGCTCAAAAGTTGGAAAATCTCCTCCAGAAAGGAATCCCAGTCGCCCTGGTCTCACGGTGCTTTAATGGCATTGCTGAACCTGTCTACGCCTACCAAGGTGGAGGAGTGCAGTTGCAACGAGCTGGTGTTTTCTTTGTCAAAGAACTCAACGCTCAAAAAGCGCGCCTCAAATTATTAATTGCCCTTAATGCTGGACTAAAAGGACAAGCTTTGAAAGACTATATGGAAGGCTAATCCTCTTCTCTAGAACACAAAATCAGGAAATCTTCACGATTCCCTGATTTTTTCTATTTACGTTTTCGTGTGGAGCGGCGTTCTGTCAAACCATGAGGTAAGAGAACTTCACGTTCTTCCAATTCTTCCTTATGCATAATCTTAGTCAACATACGCATACTGATAGCGCCTAGGTCATAAAGAGGTTGGGCAATAGTAGTCAAGTTTGGACGAGTGAATCGTGCAATCTGAGAGTCATCTGTCGTAATGATTTCAAACTCTTCTGGCACAGACACACCGTGGTCAGCCAAACCATTCAACACACCTGCTGCCAATTCATCACCTGTTACAACTGCGGCTGTAGCTTGTGATGAAATCAAGCGTTCTGCCAAGGCATAACCATCGTCATAGCTGTATTTTGATTCAAAGACCAATCCCTCGCTATAAGAATGTCCTGCTTTTTTCAAGGCTTCCTTGTAACCGATCAAACGAACCTTGCCATTGATATCATCGACGAGTGGTCCACTCACAAAAGCAATTTTCTCATTTTCTTTGAGAAGGTAACTCACAGCATCAATCGTTGCTTGTTTGTAGTCGATATTGACACTTGGAAGTTGGTGTTCGACATCCACAGTACCAGCAAGAACAACCGGTGTCCGTGAACGAGAAAACTCTGAACGAATCTTTTCAGTCAAGTGATAGCCCATAAAGATAATCCCATCGACTTGTTTTGAAAAGAGAGTGTTAACCACTGAAACTTCCTTTTCATCATCCTCATCACTATTTGCAAGGACAATGTTATACTTGTACATTTCAGCAATGTCGTCAATCCCCTTAGCAAGCGTTGAGAAATAACCATTGGTAATGTTAGGAATCACAACTCCGACTGTCGTTGTTTTCTTACTAGCCAAACCACGAGCGACCGCATTTGGACGATAGTCCAAGCGTTCAATCACTTCGAGGACTTTTTTTCGAGTGTTCTCTTTAACATTCTTGTTGCCATTAACGACACGGCTAACTGTTGCCATTGAAACTCCTGCTTCACGGGCAACGTCATAAATCGTTACTGTATCATCTGTGTTCATTCCGTTTCCTTTCTATATTGAAAATTTCGCTTTCACGCATCTGCTTACTCCATTTTATCACTTATTGTAAACACTTTCAAGTATTTTTTAGAGAAACTTTGAAAAAATTTCACAGTTTATTCCCATTTTGAAAAAACAAGCAGAATTCCTTGATTTTTCAGCTTTTTTACTGTATGATAAGAAAAATAAAAGGAGGAAGGAAACATGGCTTTTACAAATACACAGAGACGTTCCGCCAGTTTTGGTGTTGTGACCAGTCTACCCGACGATGTTATCGACTCTTTATGGTTCATTATCGATCATTTTTTGAAAAATGTCTTTGAATTAGAAGAAGAACTTGAGTTTCAACTGCTCAACAATACGGGGACCATTACCTTCCATTTCTCTAGTCAAAACCTTCCGACTAGCATCGATTTTGATTTCAATCATCCTTTCGATCCCCTTTACCCTCCTAGGGTCCTTGTTTTAGACATGAATGGTAAAGAAACTATCCTCCTTCCTGAAGAAAATGACCTATTTTAAAAACTCTAGCTTCTTGGCGTAAACTGCTGAGGAACTAGAGTTTTCTTTTTCTAATAAATGGAGCGACTAACAACTAGACCATTGGGTTTTGTGTACTCTAAATCAAGGTAATCCTGATAAGTCCCTGGCACAATGAAACCTTGGGGACTCAATATATCAGTTCCAGCTTTTCCCACGATAGAGTCTGCCAGCAAAACACAATTGGTACTGAGAACAAAGTAGGTCTTAAACTCAGATGAGCTGAATTTATAGAGGGTCGCATCTGCTTCCTCTTTCAGTTGGTAGGAGTAGGTATGCTTGACCTCTCCCTCTCTTCTTTTCATCAACTGCGAGCTTGGTTCCCAAGGAATTAACAGGTCTTCTATCTCCGCTAAACGCGCTTGGATAGCTGCTTTCTGTTGGTCCGTCAAACTCAGGCCATAAGCAAACAAGGTCTTCTGACTTTCCCTCTTACAGAGCTCGATGTATTTTTCCCGATTGGCTTTAAACAAGACACCGTCTCCAACCATGCCGAATAAGCGCTCCGAGTGAGGATCATACGAGCCATAGGAAATAACCGTCCCTTGATAGCAAATATCCACATGCCCCATGGCAAGGAAGAAAGAGGTTTCTGAGGTATGAATAAAAATTTCTAGATCAACCACCTGATCGTTTTTTCTTTCTGAATGAACTTCTCCTTCTTGGTTTTCATGATTTGACAGCCACTCATTTAGTTTGCGCAAGGTGCTGATAGGGATCAGAGCCGTCACAAAGATCGGCAAGGTCATTCGCATACGTCGTTTCAGCTTGGGATTGTTTTCTATCCTTTCAAAAAAGAAACCGTCCCGGAGGCTACTAGCTCCTAGCATGAGCAAGTAAAATCCAAACAAGAGCAATTCAAAATTCGCTGCATCGTGAAAAGGAGAGATGCTATAAAGACCGAATCCTATCATCCATACAGCATCGAAGAGATGATGGAGCCGAGGATGAATGGCATTTTTTCGATAGAGAGACCAAGTGACAAGACTAATGATGCCCGTAAACAGCTGGTAGCTCGCAATGATAAAAACCAGGAGATAGAGGGCAAGGTCTTGCAAGATGATAGAGTCAAACACCAGAGCCGCAACCACCAGCTTGCCCAGGGTTACAAAGATATTTTCCCGACGTTTTTTATCCTGAAACCAGCGAGTCAACAAGTGCCAAACTGCTGACAAGGAAAAGTAGCCCATCAGCAACTGGTACCCCATTCGCGGAATAACTTGTCCAAATCGAATCAAGAGAAGCCCTAAAACAATAGCAAGTAGTCCCTCCCCGATACTCTTCCACTTGCTATAGGTCTCGGAAAGTTTAGGCATTTCCTTGCTCCAACTGGTCAACCAAGTATCGAATTGGTTGCTTTAGGATCGGATGGATAAAATGGGGAGCTATTTCCACTAACGGCTCAAGAACAAAGAGGCGTTCTGCTATATAAGGATGAGGCAAGATGAGTTCGTCTGTATAGATGACTTGGTCCTCCACAAAGAGCAAGTCCAAATCAATCAAGCGAGGCCCCCAATGCACTTCTCTCACCCGTCCCATTTCTGACTCAATAGCTAATAATGTTTCTAACAAGACTGATGCTGGTAACCAGGTTTCTACTTCAATCACCTGATTGGCAAAGCTATCCTGCTCCACACCACCCCAAGGCTCCGTCGTCAAAACACTGGACTCTTTGAGAATATGGATGCCACGAGCTCGCAGGTTGTCAATGGCTTTTTCCAAGTTTGCTTGCTTATCTCCCATGTTACTTCCTAGGGCTATAAAGGCCCGTTGCTTACGACGGTGAATGGTCACCGAGCAGGTATCCAATGGTAAATGCACTGGAGCCCACGGTTTTTTTAGTTCCAACTCAATCTCTTGGACAAGAGGATAGGTCTCAAAGGTACGTTCAACTAGTTTGTAGGCTACCGTTTCAATCAAATCCTCACTCGTTTCCTGAAACCAAGTCGTCCACTGCTGGCACAGTTCTCCGTAATGGACAGAGGCTGTTAAATCCAATTCTGTAGCCGCCTTGGTCATGTCATAAGATAAGCTTGCGGAAATAACAAACTTCTGCCCCAATTCTTTCTCACTAGGGAAAAGACCATGATAGGCAAAAATTTCCAAATCTTTAATCTGCAGTTGATCCATAACTTGTCCTTTCTAGAGAAATCCGCCCAAAGCGGATTCTTTTTATAGTCAATGAAAATCAAAGTGCAAACTAGGAAGCTAGCCGCAGGCTTGCTCAAAACACTGTTTTGAGGTTGCAGATGGAAGCTGACGTGGTTTGAATTTGATTTTCGAAGATTATTATAGTCCCATTAAACGATAAGCCTGATCTCGGAGGTCCTTATCTGTTTCAAATAGACCACGAGCTACTGTCGTCAAGGTCGCAGTACCTGGTTTTCTGACACCACGCATGCTCATACACATATGTTCGGCCTCAATGACAACAAAGGCTCCTTTAGCCCCCAGATAGTCCATCAAGGCATCAGCCACCTCGATATTCAAACGTTCTTGAATTTGTGGTTTTTTAGAATAAACTTCAACCGTACGGGCTAGCTTAGACAAGCCTGCCACCCGACCATCTGGAATGTAGGCAATGTGCGCTCTCCCATAAAAGGGCAAGAAGTGGTGCTCACACATAGTATGGAAAAAAATATCCTTTTCCACTACCATATTATCATCAATAATCTCAAAGGATTTTGACAGGTGTTCCTCAGCAGTTTGGCCAAGACCTGAAAAAATCTCTTGGTACATACGGGCTACACGAGCAGGTGTTTCCTGCAAGCCCTCGCGGTTAGCGTCCTCACCAACAGCCTCAATAATCATTTTTACAGCCGTTTCAATCTTTTGTGTATCCATTCTCGTTCTTCCTCTCCATTAGGTAGGCTCTCACTTGGCTCAAGAAATACAAGGAACCCGTGACAATCCTAACTGTTTGTTTCTCTTCATCTTCGGTCATTTTCTGATCTAAAAACTCCTGCCAACTTTGGTAGTTGAGTTTTCGAGAAGCTGCAACTTCTTGCATCACTTTCTCATCCGTCGCCCGACTATCATCAAAATAAGTCAGAGTCAGTTGGCTATCTGGCACCGTCTCTAGCAAATCCAGCATATCCTCCAAGGCCTTGGTTTTGATGCAAGTAAAGAGGATTTCCTTATGATAATCCGCAAAGCGTTCTTGCAAGGTTGCTAATAAAGCCTTGATAGCATGGGGATTATGGGCCCCATCCAAAAGCAACAAGGGGGCACTAGACACGACCTCCAAACGCCCTGGCCATCTGGTTTCTTTCAAAGCTTGAGCAACCAAGTCATTACTTGCTAATTCTCGCCCAGTCTCCTGGCAATAAGTGTCTAAGAGAGCAAGCGCCATCCCCGCATTTTCTATCTGGTGCAAACCAAGCAGACCTGTTTGAAAGCGACCTTGTCTGACAGAACTAGTATAATCAAAGATTTCACCCGCTACCACGCTTTCTTGATGACGAACCTGATAATCTTTTCCATAGGCAAGTCTAGGCGCATTTTTAGCTTCTGCAATAGAGTCTATCACAGTCAAGGCTTCAGGAACAATATGACCTGTCACCAAGGGAATACCTTGTTTGATAATACCAGCTTTCTGCTCTGCTATGGCTTCCAAGGTATCACCAAGTAGGGCCACATGATCCAGTCCAATGGTCGTAATTCCTGTTAAAATTGGCTGGCAAACATTAGTACTATCCAAAAGACCACCCATACCGACTTCCATGATGGCTACATCTACTTGCTCTGAGGCAAAGTAATCATAAGCTAGAGCTGTGATAATCTCAAACTCGGTTGTTCCCTGTAAATTGGCAGCAGATTCTCCCTCAAGCAAAGTCTGATAGTCCGCCATGAGAGCTTCTAGTCTAGCCTCGGGGATAGATTCCCCATTGATGCTAATCTGATCCGTGTAATGAATGAGATAGGGCGAGCTGAACACACCAACTCTTAGACCTAGCTTTTCCAACATCTTTTTCAAAAAAGCAATGGTAGACCCCTTGCCATTGGTCCCTCCAATATGGATGACCTTGAGTTTGAGATGGGGATTGCCTTGCAGAACTAGGAGTTCCACCATGCGTTCCAAGCCAAAATGCGGTTGGTCGGTCCGGTAGTGGGCAATCCACTGATTGTTTTCAATTTCGTTCATCTTATTTATATTGTTTTAAATTTAGATTTTCCGCATCATCTGCCAAACGAATAGCAGAGGCAATTTCAACTGCCATCCTGTGACTGGCAACATCGTGCACGCGCACCACTTCCACACCCTGTCTCGCAGCGATACTGGTTACATGAGCCGAAGCCGTGTCTCGATTACGGAAACCAAGTTCGGTCTCAGGATTGACTTCAAAACCATTTTCCTCCAAGATATTAATGACAAACCGCTTGCGCGAAACTCCAAGAAAGATCGGATAGCCTTTCTGATGGAGTTTATCCAGATCCCGTAGAAGAAGCAGATTTTCTTTCTTAGTCAGACCAAAGCCAATTCCTAGATCCAGCAAAATGTTTTCTCTTGCTATCCCAGCTTGGTTCGCTCTCGCTAGAGCACGTTCAAAGAAAGCCTCCATCAAGTCTTCGATTGGCATTTTTTCAAAGTCAGCTAACTCTTCCTCTGTAAAAGCTTGCCCAAAACCAAAATGAGGAAATATGAGCGAACTAGGGTGCTGAGGTCGAGCCATGACTGGATTAAACATGATAACCACTTTCGCTCCAGCCTTAGCAACCACATCCGCCATTTTCTCATCTCCCATGAGACCAGTGATATCATTGACCAAATTGGCACCAGCTTTCAAAGCAGTCTCTGCCACCTGACTTTTCCATGTATCGATGGAAATGAGAACATCACTTTCCTCACGGATAGCTTTAATCACTGGAACAACACGCTGGATTTCCTCTTCTATCCCAACATAGCTATAGCTACTGCCCGGCCGAGTTGATTCTCCACCGATATCTAGCATGCTCGCTCCTTCTGCTATCAATTTACGAGCCTGCTGGAGTGCCTGCTCAAGAGCAAAAAACTGACCACCATCTGAAAAGGAATCTGGCGTCACATTGATAATTCCACAAATGGCTGTTTTTTCGCGGTTGACTTTATTGGACATAACGGTTACTCCCTTAAGGTTCTCTACCATATTATCTCTCTATTTTACCATAAAAAGAAAAAGATGGATACGCTAGTGTTCATCTTTTCCAAGCGGGCCAATGGTTTAGAATGATAGACCTAGATTTCTACTAATCAATACCAATAAGGCCAACAAACAAAATGCAATACCATTGAGAATCATATGAAGCAAAATGGACATCTCCAAACGCTCAGTCTTATAGGCTGTCCAAGTCAAAACCGTTGACATCCCTCCATAAATAATCACAGAAGGTAGATTGGTTGGCATATGGAGCAAGGCAAAGACAATTGCACCAACAACAAAGCCAAGTTTTTCTTTTCCGCGGAAGATCTTTTTTGGAATAATCCCACGACACAAAATTTCTTCACAAATTGGTGCAATCAAGACTAGCAGGAAAAAAGTTGAAATCAAGGAGCTATTCTGAACTATACCATTCAGTATTGATTGGTTATTGGTTGTTGCCTCATTTGTTAGTCGAAGCAGGAGTGAACCCAAGAGATTTGTCGCAAAAATCACCAGATAACTCAGTACCAAGCGAGCCAAGTCTTTTGCCTTAAAAAAGGATAGATTAAAAGTAGCAAGTTGTGTTTTTCGTGCACCAATAATGAATACAATCAAAACAACTATGGATAGAGCACCTACTAAGAGCCCTGACTGTAAAATCGGAAACTGTTTGTTTGCTAAAAACAAAGCAAGTCCTATGGGAAATTGAGATAGAACAAAAGCTACCAAAAGGATGATCACCCATTTCCCTCTGTTTAAAACCTCTTGCCAAATCGTCTTATCTTTCATGATGTACCTCCTTATAATTAAAAAGGGGAGACTCCCCTTTTTCTATTATACCATTTATAGCGCCATACTGATATAGTTAAGGATAAACAAGACATCCAAAATCCAAATCATTACGTGCACATCCTTGGCTTGACCTTTGACAACTTTTGTCAAGGTATATGTCAAGAAACCAACAGCAATCCCTTGTGTGATAGAGTAGCTAAATCCCATAAAGATAGAAGTGAAGAAGGCAGGAACCGCTTCAGCCATATCATCCCAAGGGATATTTTTCAAGTTAGAAAGCATCATGATTCCGACGATGATCAAAATTGGTGCTGTTGCAGCTGTCGGAACAATCGCTAGAAGTGGGCTAAAGAAGCTAGATAGAGCAAAACAGATCGCAACCACTAGGGCTGTCAACCCAGTACGTCCACCAGCACCGATACCCGCCGCAGACTCAACATAGGTTGTGACGTTTGAAGTACCTGCAATGGCACCTACCGAAGTTGCCACCAAGTCAGAGTATAGAGCCTTGTCCAATTTAGCGGACTCATGGTTTTCCCCACTTGTCGCAACGATACCAACTTTTTCACCAGTACCGATAAGAGTACCGATTGTATCAAAAATATCCGTTAGTGAGAAGGCAAGAATAGCCATCAAGGTTTCTGGTAAACGTGAAGTGTTTGAAATCAAAGAGCCTAAACCTTCTGAACCAAGAGCAGCACCAAACAAAGTTCCTAAATCATTAACCGCTGCTGAAAGATTGTTGCTAGCAAAGTCAATCCCTGATAATTTGACAACACCAACAGCAATGGCAAGGACTGTCGTTGTTAAAATAGAAAGAATGATTCCACCCTTGATGCCTTTAACAACAAAGAAGATGGTAATAGCCAGACCTGCAAGAGCCACCAATACGGCTGGAGTATTGAAGTCTACCAATCCTGGAACAGCTGCGGAGTTTGCAGTAAGTGCAGCTTGAGCCTTGTCTGCTCCTTCACCTGCTACAGTATAAGTACCTGGGTCAATTGAGAATTTCAAGAGACCGGCATTCTTAATCCCAACATAGGCAAGGAAAACACCAATACCAGCCGAAATAGCTGAGCGAAGTGTTGTTGGAATAGATTCGATGATCATTTTACGAACATTTGTCAAGGTAATAATCAGTGAAATAATTCCACAAATGAAGACCATACCAAGAGCTTCTTTCCAAGTATAGCCCATCCCAAATACAACTGTAAATGTGAAGAAGGCATTTAGTCCCATACCTGGTGCTTGTGCGTATGGCAAATTAGCATAGAAAGCCATCATCAAAGTACCGACTACAGAACCGATAATCGTTGCCAAGAACACACCTTGAACAGGCATACCCGTTTGGGAAAGCATTTGAGGGTTTACAAAGAGAATATAACTCATTGCAAAGAATGTTGTTAAACCAGCAAGCACCTCTGTACGGACATCTGTCCCGTGCTCTTTTAGTTTAAATAGTTTGTCCATTTTTAATCTCCTTTTGTTTTTTTACGAACAATATTAGTATTATATCATTTATCATTCACCTTTTCAATATATTTGTTTGATTTATTTAATAAATCAAAGCAACTGTAGTTTTTGTTCTTATCTGCTTTTCTTCTTTCTTTTTGATATAATAGTAGACATCTTATCTGGAAACGACTAGGAAGGTTTATATGACTAAAAAAATTATCGCAGTCGATTTGGACGGAACCCTGCTGAATAGTGAAAGCAAGCTCTCCGATTTCACCAAAGAGACGATCAAAAAAATTTCAGAAAAAGGACACCATGTTATCATCACGACGGGACGTCCGTATCGTATGGCAAAAGATTTCTACCGTGAGCTAGAATTGCATACTCCCATGATTAACTTTAATGGTTCTCTTACCCATCTACCAGGACAGGCTTGGGAGCATGAAAAGTGCTTGACCTTGGACAAAAAATATCTCCTAGACATGGTCAAGCGCACAGAGGACATCCAGGCTGATTTTATTGCTGGAGAATACCGTAAGAAATTCTACATTACAGCTCCTAATGAAGAAATCGCAGATCCAAAATTATTTGGTGTGGAAAATTTCCAACCCGAAAATCAATTCAAGCCTGAACTGGTGACCAAGGACCCCAACTGCATCCTCTTGCAAACGAGAGCCGAGGACAAATACGCTCTAGCAGACGAGATGAATCGTTTTTATCAACACCAACTATCCATCAATACTTGGGGAGGCCCCCTCAACATCCTCGAGTGTACTCCCAAAGGGGTAAACAAGGCTTTTGCCCTCGAATATTTGCTCAATGTGATGAATCGTGACAAAAAAGACTTAATTGCCTTCGGTGATGAGCAAAACGATAGGGAAATGCTGGCTTTCGCAGGCAAGGGATATGCCATGAAAAATGCCAATCCTGCTCTTCTTCCATATGCAGACGAACAACTTCCTCTGACCAACGAAGAAGACGGAGTTGCCCACGCTTTACAAAATTTATTACTATAAAAGGACAGATTGCATAGGGCAATCTGTCCTTTTGTTTTCATTCTTTTTTCATAAAGGCAATTTATTTTCTGTATTTTTATATTAAATTTTCTATTACCATTTTCATTTACCTCTCAAAATTATTGATATATTAATATTTTTAAAAAGTCATTCTATGAAAACTTTTACATCTTTTTAGAAAAAGTAGTTGCTTTTTAAATGAAAACGGTTTATACTTAATTAGGCTTAAAGTTTTCTTAAACACACAGTCAAACATTTTATAAGGAGGAATGACAATAATGAGTATCGGAATCATTATTGCGAGCCACGGCGAATTTGCTGCGGGTATTCATCAATCAGGATCTATGATCTTTGGTGAACAAGAAAAGGTTCAAGTTGTGACCTTTATGCCAAATGAAGGTCCAGATGACCTTTACGCTAAATTCAACAACGCGGTGGCTGCATTTGACGCAGAAGATGAGGTTCTAGTATTGGCTGACCTTTGGAGTGGATCTCCATTCAACCAAGCTAGCCGCGTGATGGGAGAAAATCCAGAACGTAAATTCGCCATCATCACAGGACTGAACTTGCCGATGTTGATCCAAGCCTACACAGAGCGCCTTATGGACGCGAATGCTGGTGTGGATAAAGTCGCTGCGAATATCATTAAAGAAGCCAAAGATGGCATCAAGGCTCTTCCAGAAGAGCTTAACCCAGTTGAGGAAGTTGCAACTGCTGCAGTTGCTCCAGTTGCACAAACTGCTATTCCAGAAGGAACAGTTATCGGTGACGGTAAACTGAAAATCAACCTTGCTCGTCTAGACACTCGTCTCCTTCACGGTCAGGTTGCCACTGCTTGGACTCCAGATTCAAAAGCAGATCGTATCATTGTTGCTTCAGACAACGTTGCAAACGACGATTTGCGTAAAGAATTGATCAAACAAGCAGCTCCTAACGGAGTAAAAGCCAACGTTGTCCCAATTCAAAAATTGATTGACGTTGCAAAAGACCCACGTTTCGGTGAAACTCATGCCCTTATCTTGTTTGAAACTCCACAAGATGCACTTCGTGCTATTGAAGGTGGCGTACCAATTAAGACCCTTAACGTTGGTTCTATGGCTCACTCAACAGGTAAAACAATGATTAACAACGTTTTGTCTATGGACAAAGAAGACGTTGCAACCTTTGAAAAAATGCGTGACCTCGGTGTTGAATTTGACGTACGTAAAGTACCAAACGACACGAAAAAAGATTTGTTTGACTTGATTAAAAAAGCAAACGTTCAATAATGTTAATCTGTTTCTATCATTTTCGAAAACAGGATTAAATACTTTATTAAAACTAAATAGAAAAGGAATAAAACCATGTCAGATATTTCAATCATTTCTGCTATCTTGGTTGTAGTTGTTGCCTTCCTTGCAGGTCTTGAAGGTATCCTCGACCAATTCCAATTCCATCAACCAATCGTCGCATGTACCCTTATCGGACTTGCAACTGGTAACCTCGAAGCAGGTGTTATGCTTGGTGGATCTCTTCAAATGATCGCCCTTGGTTGGGCAAACATCGGAGCTGCCGTAGCTCCTGACGCTGCTCTTGCATCTGTTGCCGCAGCGATCATCTTGATCAAAGGTGGTAACTTTACTACTGATGGTATCGCCGTTGCAACAGCAACAGCTATCCCTCTTGCCGTAGCTGGACTTTTCTTGACTATGATTGTTCGTACAATCTCAGTTGCCTTGGTTCACTCAGCTGATGCTGCCGCTAAAGGCGGAAACTTTGCTGCTGTTGAGCGTGCTCACTTTGTTGCACTTCTTCTTCAAGGTCTTCGTATTGCAATCCCTGCTGCCTTCCTTATCGCTATCCCAGCTTCTGCTGTTCAAGACGCTCTTGGTTTGATGCCAGACTGGTTGAACGGTGGTATGGCTGTCGGTGGTGCTATGGTCGTTGCCGTTGGTTACGCTATGGTTATCAACATGATGGCAACTCGTGAAGTATGGCCATTCTTCGCTATCGGTTTTGCTCTTGCAGCAATCTCTCAATTGACTTTGATTGCCCTTGGTGTCATCGGTGTTGCCCTTGCCTTCATCTACCTTAACCTTACAAAACAAGGTGGAAACGGTGGCGGCGGAGCTGCGACTTCTAACGACCCAATCGGTGATATCCTAGAAGACTACTAGAAAGGGGAACAATCATGGCTGAAAAAATTCAATTATCAAAATCAGATCGTCAAAAAGTTTGGTGGCGTTCACAATTCCTTCAAGGTTCTTGGAACTATGAACGTATGCAAAACTTGGGTTGGGCTTACTCATTGATCCCAGCTATCAAAAAATTGTACACTAAAAAAGAAGACCAAGCGGCTGCTCTTGAGCGTCACCTTGAGTTCTTCAACACTCACCCATACGTAGCTGCTCCAATCATGGGAGTTACGCTTGCACTTGAAGAAGAGCGCGCTAACGGTGTAGAAATCGATGACGCGGCTATCCAAGGGGTTAAGATTGGTATGATGGGACCTCTTGCTGGTATCGGTGACCCAGTATTCTGGTTTACAGTTCGTCCTATCCTTGGAGCCCTTGGTGCATCACTTGCTGCATCTGGTAACATTGTTGGTCCCCTTCTCTTCTTCTTTGGATGGAATGCTATCCGTATGGCCTTCCTATGGTATACACAAGAGTTCGGTTACAAAGCTGGATCTGAAATCACTAAAGACATGTCTGGTGGTATCTTGAAAGACATCACCAAAGGAGCATCTATCCTTGGTATGTTCATCCTTGCCGTTCTTGTACAACGTTGGGTATCTATCAACTTTACTGTGAACCTTCCAGGTAAACAATTGGCTGAAGGAGCTTACATCAACTTCCCAGAAGGTGCTGTAACAGGTGGAGAATTGAAGGGAATTCTTGGTCAGGCCCTTAGTGGTTTGAGCTTAGATAGCGTTCAACCACAAACTCTTCAAGGTCAGTTGAACTCATTGATTCCAGGATTGATGGGACTTCTCCTTACTTTCCTTTGCATGTGGTTGCTTAAGAAAAAAGTATCACCAATCGCAATCATCCTTGCTCTCTTTGCAGTAGGTATCGCAGCTCGTTTCTTCGGTATCATGTAATCCAAGCAATTGAGAATATAGATAAAAAAGAATCAGGTTTATTACCTGATTCTTTTTGTGTATCAATTTTTTCTTCTAGTCAGATAATGCAAGCCTCCAATCACCACTGCTAGGATGGCTACATAGACGACTTGGCTGGTTTCTAAAGGCACAAACGCTCCTTGCAGGATAAAGGTATTGACAAGCACTCCAACAAGGGCTGCAAGGCTCAACAGTGTGAGCAAGACTAGTTTGTATCGATTAAATGGCAGACTGACCTTGGCAACTAGACACAAACCATTGATTAAAGCAAGTAGGAAGCAAATAAATTTGACCTGACCTGGGACAGTGATAAAGAAGTTTGTCAAGAGTACACTAGCGACTAGAATGCCACCACCAATCGCAGCATTGGTCAAAATATCTCGCATAAAATGTGTACTAACCTTTTCTTTATTGGACTCAAAAGTTAGGAAGAAGGATGGAATCCCAATCGTAATAGCTGAAATAATCGTAAACTGAATGGGGATAAAGGCGAATTCCAAACCAAATACCACACTCAAAATCGCAAAAACGATGGAGAAGAAGGTCTTTGTTAGAAAGAGAGAGGCTACCTTTTGGATGTTATTGATGACCCGGCGACCTTCCATCAAGATATCATAAAATACTGCAAAATCATCTGTCAGGAAAACAATATTGGATACACTTTTAGCTGCGCTGGTAGCCCCCTTCATGGCAAAGCTGATATCTGCTTTCTTGAGAGCCAGAACATCATTGACTCCGTCACCACTCATGGCAACTGTCTTACCCGCATTTTGCAAAATAGATACCATCTTTTGCTTCTGTTCAGGTGTCACACGTCCAAAGATTTCGTGTTCCAAGACAACTCTTTCAAAGTCATCATCTCTCACCTTGGTCATATCAATCGCACGGGCTTCTTCCTTAAAACCTGCCTTACGAGCCACCCCATATACAGCCACATGATTATCACCACTGATAATCTTCACTTCAACACCTTGAGATTCAAAATAGTCAAAGGTTTCCTTAGTATTTTCCTTGATCTCATCTGACAGAACGACATGCCCCAGTAGTTCCATATTGGCTGGAGTCGTGATGTGGTCCTTACTATGGGCAAGTGTCAAGATTCGAAAACCTTGCTGCTTCAGATGTTCATAGTAGGTATCCATCGGCTGGGTAAAGCCTAAAAACTCATAGGCGCCAAAGAAATAGGTCCCACCATCTTTTACTTGAACAAAGGAATACTTGTTTTTGCTTGAAAAGGTACCGACTTCTTGAACTTCCCACTTTTTCTCACAGGTTAAGTAAGTCTTCAGAGCTCGGGAAGTTGCATTTTCATCGTCAAAATAGGCTAGATAAGAAGACAGTTTCTCTTCTACATTAGCATCCATTTCTTGAACCTTCATATTACCAGTCGTGATGGTACCTGTCTTATCAAAACAAAGAACATCTACTCGCGCTAAAGTTTCCACACAGTATAGCTCCTGCACCAGAACCTTCTTTTTAGCCAGCTTCATGGCCGCTACCGCAAGGGATACACTGACCAGGAGAATCAAGCCCTCTGGAATCATGCCGACCAAGGCACCTGAACTTCCCAAAACAATTTCAACATAAGACCGTCCTAGACTAAAACCTCTGACATAAAGCAGAATGGCAACTGGCACCAGCAAGATGGAGACGATTTTTAAAATCTTATCCATGTAATCGCGCAGTTGAGAAGGATATTTTTTGAATTCCTTGCTGGATTTTGCGAGTTTGTTGATATAACTATCGGGTCCGACCGCCGTCGCCGTGACCAGACAAGTACCGCTAACGACATTGCTTCCGCTCATCAGCTTGTCACCTGCTGTTTTAAAGACCGAATCACTCTCACCAGTCAGCAAGGACTCATCAACTTCAATATTCCCTTCAAGGACTTCTGCATCGACAGGTACCTGATCTCCCAGATTGAGATGCAGATATTCCCCCAGTACGATGTCCTCTGGAGCAACCTCAATCGTTTGACCATCTCGGTTGACTCTGTACTTACTTTTACCAAGCAAACTCAGCTTTTCTAAGGCATTTTTTGAACGCACTTCTTGGAAAATCCCAATGGCTGTATTGATAGCAATCACACCTAAAAAGAGCATATTTTCAAATCGCAAGGTTGTGGCTACCAGAACTGCCAGAGCCAAGTTCATAGCATTAAAAAAGGTAAAGATATTTGAAACGACGATTTCCTTGGTTGTTTTATAGGGTTTAATGTCGCTGATATTTCGTTGACGATCCTTGATGTCTTGACTGCTTAAATACTTCATTTCTACTCCGATATCCTTTTGTACTACTATAGTAACACATATCTTTTTCTCTGTCACTTAAATACTCAAAATAAGAAGAACTCCCTTGGCAAGCATCATCTATCCCCACTTTAAGAAGGACTTAAAAAAGAAGCTAGGATTTCCCTAACCTCTTTTCTTTATGCTTTATTCTGCCAAGGCTCCCATTGGATCCCATGGTGCAAGTACGATTGGTTCTGCTTCATAAGCAGCTTGTTCTTCTGCTGTCAGCAATTCCTTACGGACAACGATTTGATAGGTGTATTCATCCATCCAAGCGTCTGAGGCGACGAAGTAACCATCTGTACCGACCTTGTCTCCCCATGAGTTTTCAACCTTCCACTTGGTTGACTTGCCATTTTCGTCCAAGTCCACACCTGTCAAAACCATGGCGTGAGTCATCAAACTTTCGCTGTAGTCCAAACGTCCAGCCTTGTCTTGAGTGAGTTGAATATCCATGCTTGATTCAAAGTCATAAACATCTGTCGCAAGGATTCCAGCTTTGCGGTTGCTAAGTTGGCCGACATCTGAACCAAACCAAACAGTTTCTCCTGTTTGCATTTGGGCAATCGCCAATTCTTTCAAACGCTCCATAGGAACGTTGATATAACGAACCGCACGGCTACCGACGACATTTCCCAACATCTCAACTGTGTAAGATTTACCGTAAGGCTTGTCAGCAGTTGGGGCGTTGATAACAGAAACATAATCTTCTAGAGGAAGGTCAACATATTTCTTGTAAAACTCTTGTGGTGTGATACCCTTTTCGCTTTGGTAGTTGTTATCCTTATCGCGATAAGCAAAGTCAAATTTACGTGGTGGAAGACCTAGTGACATAGCAAGGAAGTTAAAGATTTCTTGCAAGAGGTCTTCTTTCTTAGCTTGAACAGTCGCTTGGTCTGCACCAGAAGCGAGCAAGTCACGCAAGATTTGGGCATCTTGGCGAAGCAATTTGTTAAGGATGGCATTGAGCTCACGGCTGCTGCTAGATGAGATAGACTCAGGGTAAACAGACTTGGGCACGACACCGTATTTCTCAAAGAGGGACACTACCATATCCCACTGACCACCGTCTTGTTGAGGTGTTTGGAGTAGAAAGCTAACCTTGCGGCTCGTCAATTCTTGGTCTGCAGTCGCAATGACTTGCTCCAAGAACCAGTTGGATTTCTCGTACTTGTCCCAGAAGAATGTGTGGGCTTGTGACAACTCAAAGTTTTCCAGTTTGTATTGAGAGATGAGTTTGTGGCGGAAAGTATTGAGGGCCGCAAACATCCAGCAACGACCAGATGCTTTCTGGTTGGTCACCTTGTCCTTGGTCAAATCAAGCGAGAAAACAGGTGTATTGTCTACATGGCTTTGGCGACGTTCCAGGGCTGCAAAAATTCCGTTGTGACTGGCAGCATTTTCAATCGCTTGGTATTTGACATTTGCTTCATAGTTAGCAAATAGTTTATCAGTAAATGATTCTTGAATCGCGTTCATAGATTCCTCCTTTTATTCTACTGTCTATTATAACTCTTTTCACAAAGGAAGCAACCGAAAAACTTAAAAAGGCAAGGACATTCTCCTCACCTTTTCTAACATAATCCAAACTAAGCAATACTAGCAAGGAGCTCCTCTAATTCCTCCTTGGTCAGGCGGCGCCATTCTCCTCGTTCTAAGTTCTCATCCAAGGCTAGAGTTCCCATCGTCAAACGTTGTAAGTCCACCACTTCCTTGTCACAGTAGGCCACCATACGCTTGACTTGATGGAACTTCCCTTCAGCAATGGTCACACGAACCAGACTTTGATTCTTTACTGAATCTACCGACACAATCTCCAGCTTAGCTGGCTGGCAGGTAAAGTCCTTGAGCGGAATGCCCTTGGCAAATGTCTCCACATCTTCTTGGGTCATAATACCTTTGACTTGAGCCAGATAGGTCTTATCCACATGACGTTTTGGTGAAAGAAGAGCATGGGCAAGCTGGCCGTCATTGGTCAAAAGCAGGAGGCCATGCGTGTCAATATCCAAGCGCCCTACTGGAAAAACTTCCTTGGTCCGAGCAATATCATCCAACAAGTCCAACACTGTTCTGTGTTTAGAATCCTCAGTCGCTGAAATGACTCCTTGGGGCTTGTTCATCATGTAGTAGACAAACTCCTCGTACTCTAGCACTTGACCATCAAAGCGAATTTCGTCTTTTTCTTCATTTATTTGCAATTTTGCTGATTTTTCTTTCTTGCCATTGACCGTCACGCGTCCAGCCTTGAGCAAGTTTTTGACCTCCGTCCGACTCCCTACAGCGCAGGCAACTAAAAATTTATCTAATCTCATAGAACTATTATATCATACTCAAAAGGAGGCTGGCTCAATGACCAACCTCCTTTTCTTTTCAGATTTAAGAAATTAACTTCCTCGTCTCCAGAAAATAGCTAAGACAACCATAGCGCCCAAAACAGCTGGAACAATAGCTATCCCTGCTAGGTTTGGACCCCAAGTCCCAAAGAGCAGGTGCCCCAAAGAAGCACCAATCCATCCGAGAAACATTTTTCCAAAGCATCCCATGCTCTCTCCACGATTGGTCAAAGCACCTGCCAAGAGTCCCACTAGGAGACCAACAAACATACTTCCAAGCATAGCTTCTCCTTAAATTGCCCAGTCTCCATTGCGGAAGAGTGGTACACGTGTTCCATCCTCACGGATACCATCGATATCCATTTGACTCGAACCAATCATAAAGTCCACGTGAACATCTGAACGGTTCAGTCCAGCAGCTTCAAGCTCTTCTTCGCTCATCTCTGCTCCACCAACAACGCTAGTCGCATAGGCAGCACCGATAGCCAAGTGGTTTGACGCATTTTCATCAAAAAGGGTGTTAAAGAAAGTAATACCTGATTGAGAAATTGGACTTGGATCTGGTACCAGGGCACATTCACCCAAGGCACGCGCACCCGCATTTTCAAAGACAAGGTCTTTCATGACCTGATCACCCTTCTCAGCAGTGATATCTACGATTTGTCCATCCTTGAAGGTTACTTTAATTCCTTCGATGATATTTCCATTATAGCTAAGCGGTTTTGTAGAAGTGACATAACCATCTGCGCGACGAAAATCAGGTGCTGTGAAGACTTCTTCTGTTGGCATATTTGGCAAGAAACCTTCCCCTTGAGCATTAATAGCTCCTGCTGATTCCCAAACGTGATTCTTAGGCAAGCCAAGTGTCAAATCAGTTCCCGGTGCTGTGTAGTGAAGGGCTGAGAATTGTTCTTTATTGAGCATTTCTGCCTTGCTCTTAAGGATAGCA
Organism: Streptococcus oralis; assembly: GCF_001579025.1. Classification (GTDB taxonomy): domain Bacteria; phylum Bacillota; class Bacilli; order Lactobacillales; family Streptococcaceae; genus Streptococcus; species Streptococcus oralis_X. The sequence goes on along the minus strand of NZ_KQ970235.1, from coordinate 10,255 downwards.
GCATGCTCTTCCCAAGCTTTAACAGGATCTTCTTCGTAGACACGGCAAGTTTTGAAGATTTGATCCCAAAGGAGGTCCACTGCTTCTTCATCGCTCACAGCATTTGGAAAGACCTTCTTAGCCCACTCAAGGCCAGCAGCGGCTGCCACAGTCCAGCTAACCTTGTTGGACTGAGTTGCGATACGCATTGGCTTCATGGCAAGTCCCATAGCTTTGGCAGAAGCCGAAAGCTTGTCAGCATCCACTCCGTTCAAGGCACCTGGATCAGATGAGCGAACTCCAAGACGGCTAGCCTTGTTCTCCAAGAGATAGTTCATCTCAGCAATCTTGTATTCTGGTACATTGTCCAAACGCTCCATCGGCGCGTGAAGGAATTTCTCGCGGTTGATAACATCATCAGTCCACTGAACAATAACCTCATGCGCACCAAGTGCATATGCTTCTTTCACGATCAAATGCGCCAACTCACGTTGCTCCACATCGATAGAGAGAGCCAAGGTGTGACCAGGTTGCACATTAATTCCATTCGCAACCAACAATTTCGCATATTTTTCTAGATTTTCTTTAAAATTTGGTAAAACCATTCTATTCTTCCTTTTCTTTTGTTATTTTTCCTTCAAAGCAGAAAATAATCCTGCTAAAGCAATGGCACCAGACAAGAGCGCTGTCGATAGAATAATTGTTTCATCTGCCAGCTCTAGCTGATAGTCAAAAATCTTTTCAGCAGGTTTATCTTCCGCAAAAATTCTTAGTTTCATCAAATGTCCCCCATTACTAGTATATCACATATCTTAGCATTTTAAAAAACAAGCTCATTAAAGCTTGTTTTTATTTAACTATCACAAAAGTCGTGTACATATCTTTCCACTTTTTTTTCCATAAATTGAATCTCACAAATACCCCATTTATCATTCTTTACCGTTACATCTGCCATCATCTGTAATTTTAAACTCTGGCGATTGAAAATTCCTTCCCACTGTTTATATTTTGCACTTGGAACTAAATTTCCAAACTTCGAATTCTGACTATCTGTAATGATACAAAGATTCCCGAAGGAGTGCAAAAATTTATCATCCATCTTTTCCACTATTTCATCACTATTTGGATGTTGTGGAAACCAATGCTCTATGGAACGGCGATATGCAAATTTGAAATCTTCAAACTGAACTTCGTATGCTTTCTTCAATTCTTCACGATTTTTCCATAAAACATAATCTACAAAGTTAAAAGCATAAACAGGAATTGCCCCGTATTTTTTGATAGTTTTATCTTCTGTGAACAATCTTTCCTCAGCATATCTCACTGCCATTTTCTCAAGAAAATCCTTAAACAGACTGGCAAATTCTGATTGATTTAACTCTTCAATATGGTTAAACAGGAATTGCAAGATTTCATATAACCAACGACTGTCGCGATTGGCAGTAAAGGTCACAGCAAACATGGATTGGAGGAGGATAATGTTTTTGTTAATTTCCGAATCTGAAAATGTATTCTTAGTAAAGCGTTCTTCAACTATGTAATGCTCTTTCGCTTTTCCATTAGGTTGATATTCATAATAAGTTCCCTTCTGCAAAAACCATTCATCCTTATTTCTGCTTGAAGAATCCATATTTGAATTTCTAACGATGTAATTATCAAAAATATGTTTTATTTTAAGAAGAAATTCACTGAATTCAATAATCCAAGTCTTATTTTTATTTTTTATATCAAATAGGGCTAAAAGTTTCTTGTCGTCTAACTGAACCTCATTGGTATCCTTACCTTCCCAAATTGCCAATACATGGAGTAGGAAGGTTGGAAAATCGATAACTTGGGTATAATCACCAAAATCTTTTTCTACTTCTATATTTTTTTCATTTATCTTTTTTCCTAATATATCTGATAACTTTCTTCTTTCATTTTGATAAAAATCAATATCATCATAAATATTATGAAATGAGTAATTTGTAAAATGCCATCCAAAAATACGTTCGCGTTCTTGAAAATCATCTGCTCTCTTCCGTCGCATCTTAAATTGACTTGATACCGGCTTATCAAATTCCGCACAGGCATCCCAAATTCTTGCAAATTTTTGTGCCATTTCTTGATCTGCACCAAACTTGGCCATCATTTGCGCCTTAAGGATCTCATGAGCCTCTAGTTGTTCTCCACGAGAGTTGAAACGTTCGAAATAAAGATTTAAGTCTAAATCTTCAGAAAGTATACTCCGAAAAATAATAACTTTATCAAAAAGATAATCAACGAAAGACTGAGGATTAAGGTGACGCTCCTCTAGCACTTTTTTCAATGCGTCTTTAGCATGTCCGTAACCTCTAGTTAATTCATTTTCATCGTCCTCAGAGATTTTTTCCTTAGTAAATAGTTTTTGAATATTCTCATTTGATTTCTTCCTAGCTGGAAAGGTAAGATTGACAGCTTTCAATAGATCAAAACCAAACTCATGCTTCAAAGCTAAGGCAATCAAATTAAGGGCTGTTGTCCGTTGTTGCCCATCTATGATTTTGAAAATGTCATTCTCTTTATTAACGACTAATGTTCCAATATAGTAATTGTCTCTATTTTCTTGAAAAGCATCTGCTACGTCGTTCAATAACTGCTCAATTTCATCATAAGTCCAGGCAAAATTTCTCTGATAAAGAGGAATAGCATAGGTATCTTCATTTAACAGACGATTAACAGATAAGCTTATATGCGTTTCTACCATTTATCTTTTTCCTCTTCTATAATCTTGTCCACAGTATAATTTTCAAATAACTCTCTATCTATCTTTATCATGAAATCATTCGGAGTGACGGCATGAGATAAAAGTTGAAATAGCTTTTGAACCTCTTTTTGTCTAAACCTTCCACCAGCAGCATAGTTCCCAACCGTCGCATCATATATGGCTTTAGATTTAACTCGAGGGTAGTAAGACCAAATAAACAAGGTCTCTACCATCTCCTTTGATAGCTCCTCTTTTCCAAATCTATCTGCGAAAAGCGAGCAAATATTTAGGAATATATTGTGACACTTGAGATAGCGACCCTTTGAGCTATTGTAAATGTTTAACATACCTTCTGGGTAAGCTAAATTTTGTTCTTCTTCCTCTAACTCATTAGAGACTCCAAACTTTTTATTTAAAAAATTTTTATGAACTTTAATAGTTTCATGAGAAGATTCAATATACTCAAAAAATTTACTTCCATCAATTATTGGCATAGTAATTGACATAGGGAGTTTTTCAATATGACGATACAATTCTAGGTATGGAAAGTTCTGATTCAAATCAACGCCTTTAAAGTCGTCAATAAAATCCTCTGTAAAACGGAGATAAGAGCCATAACGCTTGTTTGTTAATCCTGTCTCTCCTCGCGACCAACGTCTCATACGAAAAAGATGTTTATCAAACAACTCTTTGAGACTTAACTCTTTATCCTCTACAAATTGCTCCCACTTTTCAACAATTCTTTCATCTTCGGAATCTTGCTTGCGAAGATGATAGGCCTTGAGCAAATCATGAGGTTCTAAAGATTTTCCACGATTATTCTGAGAATCAAATAGCTGAAAGGCCTCTGATAATCGTTCTTGGGGCATAGTAATCACAGAGACAGCACAATTCTCTAATAAAAAGTTGCAAATGTCTTTTGCCTCATTTTCGCCAACTAATTGAGTTAAATTTTTCCACTCATTATAATTTTCACTCGCATGATAGCAAGATAGCTCTCCAAATTCTTCAGCACTCAACAGTTGATTAGCACCCTTATAATTCTCTAAGTCATCTAACGAATGAAGAAACAAAGAAATTGAAATTAGCCGTTGCTGTCCATCGACAATATCTAAGTGTCCATCATTCTTATGCAGGATAACGGAACCAATCTGATATTCCTTTTTCCCCATAGCATCTCGTAAATCATAAAAAAGATTACGGATATGTTTTCTGTTCCATTTATATGGTCTTTGATAAGAAGGAATCCGCAAATTCCCTTTTTTCAATAGTTCTCCAACCTTTTTAGAAGTAAATTGAATAGTCATTTTATCCTCATTTATATTTATCTATCATTTCTTGAACCGTTCGCTTCATATCCTCTACTAAAATCCGAGGAGACAAAACAGTAACTGCTTCCCCTTGTCCCAGTAACCAGCGTTTAAGACCCGGTGTATACTGACTTTTAAACTTAAAATGAGTCCAGGCACCATTTTTACCAACTATTTTTGCATTTGGAAATTGATCCATCACAATAGTAGGATCATACAAATACCCAATCTCAATACTGATTTTCTTCCCGATAAAAGCATCAACTCTCTCATTACGAATATCACCATCTCTAAATTTATCTCGATAAGAAATAGAGGGTTTCTCTATACCACTAAGAGACCATGATTGGATACGGTCTACTCTTAAAGTAATATAAGTAGCGTGTTTTAACTGATAAACAACCAGATAAAAATAATGACTATCATAGTAAAGAGATACAGGCAAAACCGTCTGCTTCTTAGAAGATTCAGAATAAGGTTTTTGATAGATAATGTCTAAGACCTGTTCATGTAGAATAGACTCCGATAAATTCCAAATTTTCTCTATTCTATCTTGTTGATCCGTTAAGGGAGCATAGTTAAGCTTTTCACTGCCAATAATCTGCTCAATTTCTTTCTGATCATCACGGGGAACTAAGACCAGTAAATTATTTAGTAAGGTAGCAATTTCTTGTCTATTCAGGGCTCGATTTTCCAATAAAATCTTTGAAATAACGAGTATATCCTTTTTATTAAAAACTGACTTACTCGCTAAACAATACTTATTCGTTTTACGGTTATAAAACAAATCTCCACTATAACTGGTGTTACTAGATAAAATATCACGGAGTAGCGAAAAATCTCTCTGTATCGTCTTTTCACTAACTTCAAATTCCTGAGCCAATTGCTTTTTTCCTAACTGAGTCCCAAACTGTAAACGTAAAAAAATCGTTAGCAGTCTCTCTTGATCATTCATTTGCAATTTCCTTCTACATATTATTCAAACAATATTATTTCCAGTACATTATTATCACTTCTATAGTCTAACTAGCACTTTATATCCAAAACGATTAAAGCAAAATAAACTAGCCCTTAGATGATTTCAACTGTACCACTATGCCAGATTCGAAGAACTCAACTACGGATTCAGCCATATTTTTTAAGTCTTCGGGTAAGCAGTCTGAATATACAATGAAGAGTTTGCTTCTTTTCTTATTCTCTTTGAATTGCTGCATCCAGTATTCCTGTACCCTTTGATCAGCCTCTCCCAAAAATTGAACTCCATCCAGAAAAATCAAATCATACTCTGTATACCCCATTTGCAGTTTCATCCATTGACTATGTTTAGAAAAAATCAAATTATCTCTCACTCGATAATATGCAAGTGATGCTATTGGAGTAACAGGTTTTATTTTAGTTAACGTATAATAAAACAAATGCCATCTGTCAGTCTCTGAAATACCGCAAATGTAAATACATTGAGAATCTTCTTTTAAGTCTATTTGTGGGAATCCGGTCCAATAACTCCCATCATCTTTCAAGCCTTTTTCAAAATTATAAATTTCCTCTTCAATTGACACATTAGAATTTAAAATTTCTTGATTCACCATATTATACTCTCTTTTCTTTTATTTTTAAGAGAATTATAACAAATCAAGTGGACATATTTTGTCCACTTGATCAAAATAAGCAATTTTTTAAAACAACTCATCAAACAAACTCAACTGGTTATCCTCTGGCATATTACCAAGAATCCCCATTTCATCCATCTTTTCAACCAAGGTTGATGAAAGTCCACCACGCTTGCGCAGTTCTGTCTTAGAGAGGAACTCACCCTCTTCACGCGCACGCACCAACTGCTTAGCAACGTTCTCTCCCAGACCATCCATTGCTACAAATGGTGGGATGAGGGTATCTCCATCAATGATGAATTCAGTCGCATCACTACGATAGAGGTCCAACTTGCCAAACTTAAAGCCACGTTCCCACATTTCATTGACAATCTCAAGAGTTGTATAGAGGTCAATTTCCACATTAGAGGCTTCATTATTCTTCCGTTTTTCAGCGATCTCTTCCATTCTACGCTTGATGGCATCTAAACCTGCCCCCATGGTCTTGATATCAAAGGCCTTGGCACGGATAGAGAAGTAAGCACAGTAATAATAAATCGGATGGTGAACCTTGAAGTAAGCTACACGCAAGGCCATCATAACGTAGGCTGCCGCATGGGCCTTAGGGAACATATACTTGATTTTTCCACAGGATTCGATATACCACTCTGGTACCTTATTAGCCTTCATAGCCTCGATGTAGCCATTTCGCTCCTCTTCGGAAATCTTCAGCCACAAACCTTTACGCACCCGTTCCATGATGGTAAAGGCCATCTTAGGTTCGAGACCCGCATGCATGAGGTAAACCATGATGTCGTCCCGACAACCGATAACGGTTGATAGGTCCGCAATCCCTTGCTTGATCAAATCCTGGGCATTTCCCAACCACACATCGGTACCGTGGGATAATCCAGACAACTGAAGCAATTCCGCAAAGGTCGTCGGATGCGTTTCATCGACCATCCCACGTACAAAGTTGGTTCCAAATTCTGGAATCCCCAGCATACCTGTCGGCGTTCCGATTTGCTCCGGCGTCACCCCAAGTACATCAGTCCCAGAAAAGAGGGCCATGACACCTTCATCATCCATAGGAATTTCATTAGGGTCAATCCCAGACAAGTCCTGCAATTTTCGAATCATGGTCGGATCATCATGCCCCAGTACATCGAGTTTGAGGACATTCTCATCGATATCATGGAAGTTAAAGTGAGTCGTCTGCCATTCAGCCGTCACATCATCTGCTGGATACTGGACAGGCGTAAAGTCGTAGACATCCATGTAGTTAGGAATAACAACAATTCCCCCGGGTGTTGTCCCGTTGTGCGCTTGACACCAGCTGCACCTTGAGCAAGGCGTTCCACCTCTGCATCACGATAAAACTTCCCATAGTCTCTCTCGTAGCCCTTTACAAATCCATAGGCAGTCTTGGCAGCCACCGTACCAACCGTTCCTGCACGGAAGGCATATTCCTCACCAAAGATATCACGCACATCCAAGTGGGCGCTAGGCTGGTCTTCTCCCGAGAAGTTCAAGTCAATATCGGGAACCTTATCTCCATCAAAACCAAGGAAGGTCTCGAAAGGAATATCCTGTCCATTTTTGCTGAGTTTGTGGCCACAGTTTGGACAGTCCTTATTAGGCATATCAAAACCTGAACCATAAGAACCATCGGTGATAAACTCGCTGTACTGACACTGACCACAGACGTAGTGTGGAGAGAGAGGATTAACCTCCGTAATCCCAATCATAGTCGCAACAAAACTGGACCCAACAGACCCACGAGAACCAACCAAGTAGCCCCGTTCATTGGAACGTTGCACCAGCATCTGCGATGCCAGATAAATCACGGCAAATCCATTCCCCAGAATAGATGTCAATTCTTTTTCAATCCGCAAATCAACAATATCTGGCAGCGGATTGCCATAAATCTCAAAAGCTTTCTTATAGGTCAGCTCAGCGACCGTTTCTTCAGCCTTGTCAATGAAAGGTGTGTACAAGTCACCCTTAACAACCTCAACAGGTTCAAAGATATCTGCCAAGGCATTGGTGTTTTCAATGACTAATTTGCGTGCTAAATCTTCTCCCAAGAAAGCAAATTCATCCAACATTTCATTGGTCGTTCTAAAATGAGCCTTCGGTAGCGGTGCTGGTTGGGCATGTTCACCGTGACCAATGGTCCGGTTAATCATAACCCCCTGACCCAAACTACGGACAATAATTTCACGGTAAATCTCTTCTTCCGGTTCAATATAGTGAACATTACCCGTAGCCAAAACAGGCTTGCCAAGACGGTCCCCAACCTCTATCAAACTCTTGATAATAGTCTGGAGTTCCTCCATATCCTTGACCTGCTCTTTAGCAATCAAGGGAGCATAGATAGCTGGTGGCATGACCTCGATAAAGTCATAATACTTGGCCACCTCAACCGCCGCATCCACACCTTGGGAAACAACTGCGTCAAAAACTTCGCCTTCCGAGCAAGCCGACCCCAAAATCAAGCCCTCCCGATGGGCATCTAGAACTGTTCTCGGAATCCGTGGCACCCCTTCAAAGTACTTGGTATTGGACAAAGAAACCAGCTTAAAAATATTTTTTAAACCAACTTGATTCTTGACATAAATGGTCGCATGTTTAATCCGAGCTTTTTTATAAGAATCTGGACTGATTAGATCAATGTTGAGTCTAGCCAGATCAGTCACACCATGTTTTTCTGCCACCTCTTTGATAAATATGAAAAGCAGACGACCAGTAGCTTCCGCATCGTAATTAGCCATGTGGTGGTGTTCAAGTGCTACACCAAAACGCTTAGTCAAAGGTCCCAAACCATGGCGTTTATACTCAGGATAGAGGTTTCTAGCAAACTCTAGCGTATCGATAACTGGCTGGCTAATCTTAGGCAGACCATGACGCTCATAGTTGGCATTCATAAAGCCAACGTCAAAGGTAGCATTGTGAGCAACTAAGACTGTATCCTTGCAAAATTCTTGGAATTCTTGCAAAACTTGTTCCAGTGGTTTAGCATTTTTGACATGATCATCTGTAATTCCTGTCAACTCAGTAGTAAAGGCTGACAAGGGATATCCAGGATTGATAAATTCATCAAATTCGGCAATAACATTCCCCTTGTACATCTTAGAGGCCGCAACCTGAATCAAATCATTATAGATAGCTGAAAGCCCCGTCGTTTCCACGTCAAAAACCACATAGGTCGCTTCTGACAAGTCCATCTCCACTTCGTTATAGACGATAGGGACACGGTCTTCCACAATATTGGCTTCCATTCCATATATTAGCTGAATTCCAGCTTTCTTAGCTGCCTTGTAGCCATGTGGGAAGGACTGGACATTCCCATGGTCCGTGATGGCAACCGCCTTGTGTCCCCACTTAGCAGCTGTCGCAACGATTTCTTCAACCTCTGGCAAAGCATCCATAGTCGACATATTAGTATGAGCATGAAACTCAACCCGACGCTCACCTTCTGGCATCAAATCCTTCCGCTCATAGTGAACAACTTCCTGCACATCCTGCACGTTCATGGTCAAATCACGTGTGAAGTTATTCATCTCCACATTCCCACGAACTCGGAGCCAAGAATTCTTCTTGATGAGGTCAAACTTCTGAGCCTCTTCTTCATTCTTAACCCATTTTTGCATTGAAAAACTTGAAGTGTAGTCTGTTATTTTAAAGTTGATCAAAACGCGACCAGTTCTGGTCACCTTATGCTCCACATCAAAAACGACCCCTTCAAAGACCAGGCGATTTTCCTCAGTCGTCACGTCGATCATCTGGGTAACTTCAGCCTTATCTAGTTTAGGCTTGGCCGCAGCCTTTTTAGCCTGAAAATCAAAGGCTGGCTTCTCTTCTACTGGAGGAGGAGCCATTTGTTCCAGTTGCTCCATAGCCCGGAGCGCTTCCTCATTGGCAGCTTGAACAATCTGTTCATTCTCCACATGAAAGGCTTCTTCCTGTTCTTGTGTAAGTGCATCGTTCTTTTCTATCTGGCAAACAAAGACCGGAAAACCAAACTTTTCGAGTTGCTTTGCCAAATTAGGAAGATGATTCTTCTTAAAGTGCTCCTTATCAATCGCCTCTGAACCTTCAATAATGAGTTGATTTCCCTCCGCACGAACGTTTAAATTCTGGTAAAGAGATTTAAACCCCTGACTTGCACATGGACCTTCAGAAAAAGCCTCTCTATAGTAGGCCTGCAAGAGTTCATTAGAGAATTCTTGAGAAAGAGCCTTGATTTCGAAAACAGCTCGATTCCCTGTCTTAGAAAATTCTTCACCAAGCCCTTTTTTTAACTCTAAAAAGATTTCAATCGGTAAAATATTAGAAAATACAAAATGAAATTCCCAAATCTTACTAATTTTATGAACCACAACACGCTCAATTCTGGCATCAACAAGAGCAGGATCCCGTCTCAATTGATCAGAGACTCCTAGTTGATTCATTAAAATTTCAAACTTACTTGACATTCATTTTCCTCACATTATTCTCTTACTATTTTACCATAATTAAAGAAAATATATGACTGGTACCATTCCTTAAGCACTACTAGTTTACACAAATTTATTCCGTAAACAAAAAAGAAGACTCTCAGAATCTCCTTAATAAATAAAAAAAGATACCCTTAAGTATCCTCGCAATCG